>CALGEU010000079.1 GCA_937881285.1 uncultured Clostridia bacterium
TTGAGTTCAATCTTGACTGTCCTATAACTTTTTGTTCAAAGGTTTTTTAGACGTTTTTAACAATGATTTAATTCACATTAAAAATCGCTTTTCCAAATTGTTCAATTATCAAGGTTCGTTTTGCTGTCGTTTGGTGACAGCTTCCTAATACTATCATAAGCAGTTTTCTTTGTCAACGATTTTTAAGAAGTTTTTCAAAAAGTTTTTTGAAGAATTTCTTATCATCGTTTTCAATGTTCAGCCGGTTCGCTTTCGCGTTCCGATTTGCCACACTGCTTCGTGACAGCTTGCATATACTACATCATTAGAATTTTTTTGTAAAGCGTTTTAACAAGAAAAATGAAACTTTTTTGAAATTTTTTTAAGTTTTGTAGTTATCTTGCATTATGTCCGATAAATATGTCGATTTTACCTTAAATATCAGCATTCGAGTGAAAATATGAATATTTCGGATAACTTCACATAATGTACGCAACATCTTTGAAATCACATGCGCCACGCACATCACGCGTAAACGTTTTCGCTACACACATAACACATACGCGCAATGTTCGTACCTACGTATTTGTACGCGCGCGCATACGCACATACGCGTATATATATTGTATATTGTACACTATAAGTGTTTTTAAATAATATAAGGAGAATTTGGAATCTCATGATTACGTCTATCTCATAAACAGCAATGATTCATTCTTTGGTACAATAAATTCAGGAACGTCAACGAACATAACTCGATTTAGATTTTAATCTTGCCTGTATTAGGCTCTATTTTAGACCACGATAATTATCACGAATCATGCGCTCACACATTTCGTGTTTTAGCGCTTTAATTATAAAAGCACTTATTGTGTTTTACATTCTCTCGTATCTTATCTTTACGCATCACCGACAAATCGCGGTATACAAATCGTGTTTTATATATAATATATAATATAAAAATCCTACTGAACAGTAGGATTTTTCAAAATAGTTATTATGTATAATTACAAATCGAACGAGTGATTTATCACCCCGCCACCAAGACAAACGTCTCCTACGTATATGACTGCGTATTGCCCTGCGGCTATTGCGCGCTGCTTTTGATTAAACACGATGCGTGTATCGCCGTTATCGAGCACTGTAGCGTGCGCTTTCTGCAAGGGTTGGCGGTGTTTTATCCTAACTTCGCAATCGAATTCTTTTGCAGGCGGTGGCGTGATAAAATTGAAACCTTCGGTTACAAGTCCGTCTTTGAACAAAACGTCTTCTTCACCTTGTGATACGATAAGAAGATTCTTTTCAACGTCTTTGCCAAGCACAAACCATCTTTCACCGTTTCCGTCGGCAAGTCCGCCTATTCCGAGACCGCGACGTTGTCCGAGCGTGTAAAAATAAACGCCGTTGTGTCTTCCGACGACTTTGCCGTCTTGTGTGACGATGTCGCCGTCCTTCATCGGGATATATTGTGACAGAAATTGTCTGAAATTGCGTTCGCCTATAAAACAAATGCCCGTGCTGTCTTTTTTCTTTGCTACGGGAATGTCGAATTTAAGCGCAAGTTCGCGAACTTCGGGTTTTGTCAGATTTCCGAGCGGAAAAATGACGTCTCGAAGTTGATGGGACGATACCTGATTGAGAAAATACGTTTGGTCCTTATTGTCGTCAACCGCACGAAGCAAATAATGCGTGTCTCCATCGTGTCTGACTCGACAATAATGTCCCGTTGCAATATAATCCGCCCCCATTTGGCGTGCGAAATCCGCAAAAGGCCCGAATTTCACTTCTCGATTGCAAAGCACGTCGGGATTCGGAGTTCTTCCTTTCTTATATTCTTCGACGAACAGTTTGAACACGTTGTCCATGTACTGTTCCGAAAAATCAACCGAATAATACGGAATACCGATTTTGTCGCACACGTATTTGACATCGGTCCAGTCCTGTTCGCCGGTGCAGCAACCGCCTTGATCGGTTTCTTTCCAGTTTGACATATAAAGTCCGACAAC
>CALGEU010000080.1 GCA_937881285.1 uncultured Clostridia bacterium
ACGATTATTGAAAACGGCATAGACTTGCCCGACGCAAACACGCTTATCGTCATCGACAGCGGCAGATTCGGGCTTTCGCAACTTTATCAGTTGCGCGGAAGAGTCGGCCGTCGCGGCGCGCTTGCTCACGCATATTTCACCGTTCCCGAAAACGGTGCGCTCACCGACACCGCACAAAAAAGACTCAATACGCTTCTTGAAAACACCGACATCGGCAGCGGATTCAAAGTCGCTCTTGCAGACTTGTCCATTCGCGGAGCAGGCAATCTTCTCGGAGCGGAGCAGAGCGGACATATCGAAAAAGTCGGTTACGAGATGTATCTCGAACTTCTCGACGAAGCGGTGCAGGAAGTCAAGACGGGCGTGAAGAAGCAAGAGATAAGAGACGTGGAAATGAAAGTGGACGCGGCGGCTTTTATCAACGACTCGTACATAAGCGGAAGAGACAAGTTGCGCGTGTACAAGCAAATATCCAAGGTCGCAAGCGTGAGTGCGAGAGACTCACTTATCAAAGAACTCGAACAAGTCTACGGTCCTGTGGATTTGCCGCTTGAAAACCTTATCAACGTTGCGCTTCTCAAAAACCTTGCAAGCAATTACGGCGTTTCCAAAATTATCATCAATCGCAACGGAGCAGGCGCAAATTTCTACGACGCGGACGTGTTTAAGAACGAAAGCCTTATGAATGCGGTTGCGAAAAATAGCGGTAACGTGGTGCTTACGACTACCATTCCGCCGTCAATGATTTTTGAAGTCAACAAACTCACGGCAGAGCAAAAGTTGGCAAGACTCATCGACTTTTTTGCGAACATAGAATAAAACTAAACGAGAATCATATATTGCAAAAAGCACGCTTTATGCGTGCTTTTTGCGTGTATAAAATGCCGATTTGAATATTTGCGCATTCACGCCTATGCGCACGGTTCTCACTGTCGAGCGCACCGTGTGCCGTCTTTTGCGTTTTGATTCGACGCCCTTTTTACACCAGCCTTTGAACGGTGATATTTGCGCCCGTGAAGTTAATCGTGGCGGTTGACGCGTTGTGAATGGACAAGGTCGTTTCGGCGGTAGCGTTGTAGACGATAGTTTTGCTTACGTTTGCGTATTCGGTCGGACTTGCTTCGTCGTTTAAGATTTCCGTTGCAATCGCTGCGTCGTTTGCATAGAGTTGCACGGACATAGTTGCGGTTGCGGTGTCGGCAGTTCCCGTTGCGCCGTAGGTGACGATATAAGTGCCGACGGGCAGGGTTACTGCGTTGTTTGCAACTGTCATAGTGGTGGTGGGCGTTGTTGCCGTCGAAGTTATCGGGATTATCGCCCCCGTCGCGACAGATTGAGTTCCGCCGCTTGCATAGAGCGCGTCGACGAGTGCGGAAGTGCCCGCTTCGCCTTGCGGACCTTGCGGTCCGGTCGCGCCCGTTGCGCCCGTTGCTCCCGCAGGACCTGTAGGACCTTGAATACCTTGCGGACCTTGTGCGCCTTGCGGTCCCATAGGCCCCATAGGGCCTGTCGCTCCGACCGGCCCCATCGGACCGCGGATATACTCGATTGACGGACGGTCGCACGGCGTTGGCGTGGGACGAGAGTTGCAGCACGGATTGTTGAACCAGTTGAAAAACATAAAAAATTCCCCCTTTTGAATTATGTAAGGGAAGATTATTGTCAATTCAAATCGCCATTTTGTGTGTTTGGTGTGTTGCGTGTAGCGAAAATCACGTCTTCAAGTATTAAAAACACCTTAATTTACACGCGTGTACGTGCGCCCGTTGATTTAATCGGCGTTTTGGTATATCCTATGTGTGAAAAAATATTTTTGTGCAAATTGCGTAACCGATGCAAAATTCCTGCGTATATTCAACGTAAGAAAGGCACGGCCAAACAAAAAGGACGAAATTATGAAAGAAAGATTCAAACAATATCTTGAAGAACATTTCCGCAAAATAGCCCCGACTCAAGCGGCTATGGAATATCGCAAAGCGCTTTTGAGAGACCTTCTCGACAGAGAACAGGAACTGCGCATAAAGGGTGTAAGCGACGACGAACTTATCTACAATATGGCGATATCCGAACTCGGAGACATCGACGAAACACTCGAACGCTTTGAAGAAAGACAGATAAAGAGCGGCGTCGTGAAACGCAAAATCAGTATGGCGGCGGTAATTGCCGTATCCATCGTTGCGTTGCTTGC
>CALGEU010000081.1 GCA_937881285.1 uncultured Clostridia bacterium
TGTCGATTATCAATATTTTCATATTGACATTATATGTCTATGGGCATATAATATGCTTAATAATTGCCCTTGGGCAAGTTTAAGGAGAACTTGATATGAACAAAAACAGAAGATTTTTATGTGCCTGCATATTGATGATTTCAATTTGCGTAATGCTTGTTTCTTGCAATAGCACGGATAAGGTTGATGATTTCCGCAAGAAGTTGGAAGAAGCGAATAGTTTTGAAATGGTTATGACTATGGATATACCTGTATTTGGGAAAGTCACTATGATTTCAAAAGTTGACGGTAATAAAACTTGGACTAACGCTGTTATGGGAAGTCCTGAAACTTATACGGAGATAAAAGGTGAAAAAGTTGACGTATACACGAAAACCGATACGGGGTGGGAGAAATCCACTAAGGACAATGACGATAAAGAGAATTCAAGTTTTGCTCTTCTTGACGGAAGCAATTATGAGTACTCAAAAAGCGAAAAGGCGTATGTTCTTAAAGACGGAACGAGTCTCGATTATGACGGAATCGTCTTTACAACTGCGAAATTGACGTTGGAAAAGAATTCGGGAAAAATCGAAGGTACTGCGGTTAGCGAAGGAATGACGCTAAACATAACGATTGAGTTCAAAAATATAGGTTCAACAAAAGTCGATTTGCCTATGTAATGTTGCTCGACATAATAAAAGCGCGCCGTCGGCGCGCTTTTATATTTCCTTTCTTCCGACTAGATAGTCGAGTGATATGTCAAAGTAGTCGCAAATCTTCCATAGGTTTTCTATGCTTGGTTCGCTTTTTGAATTCAGCCAGTCGCTCACAGAACTTTGTCCGACGCCTATTGCGTTTGCAAACTCCGTTTGAGTGAGTTTCTCGCTTCTCATCAATTCCTTTATATGTTCTGCAACGATAATTTTCATATCAACTCCTATTGACATAATATCGGTATAATGATATTATTTAGACAAATATCGGTATGCCGATACAAAATTAAGGAGATGTTTTTTTATGATTAACAAGAGTTTCAGCGAAATTGAAAAAGCAAAAAAGTATGTTGAAGTGTTCAAAAAGGTTACAGTCACACTTTGTGCGATATTATCTGTGTTAATGCTGATTGCAGGCATTATATTATGCGTGTATGACGGAGCAACGGGTGTATCATACATTATTTATTCAGTAATTCTTTGCGGGTTCGGAA
Organism: uncultured Clostridia bacterium; assembly: GCA_937881285.1. Classification (GTDB taxonomy): domain Bacteria; phylum Bacillota; class Clostridia; order Christensenellales; family CAG-917; genus CAG-475. The sequence continues at coordinate 1,190 of CALGEU010000081.1, forward strand.
TATTTATGGTTTATTATACAAATGCGATAAGCAACGTTTTTGTTGACGGAATGGACGATATAAAGAGCAGTGCGATTATGATTGAACAAATAGCAAAAGGAAACAGCGGAAAAAATAATGAACAAAATACCAATGTCTTTCCGAAATCTTTTGAATCTTGCATAAATTTCTATTTATATTATGTAGAAAAAGGCGCATATCTTTCAGCTTCGACGGTGGAAGAACAATCATTGCGAGTTGTAAAAGATATTTTTTCTGCAATAAAATTTAACAGTGAAGAAGAAGCAAAAAGATTTGCAGATTATAAACGGATAGAAATCGGCGAAAAATGGCAAATCGTCAAAAAGAATTTAATTATACCTATTGTTTGATTTTAATAGAGCAGATTATTAAATATGTGCTTTTACGTTTCCGCTTTACATACCGACGTGCAGATGATAAAATATTATCACTATGAGTGATAACAAGAAAAGAGTCGTCGTCGGTATGTCCGGCGGAGTTGATAGCGCCGTGTCCGCTGCTCTTCTCAAAGAGCAGGGGTTTGAAGTTGTCGGACTTTATATGTCAAACTGGAAAGAAACCGATCAAGGCGGTTGCTGCA
>CALGEU010000082.1 GCA_937881285.1 uncultured Clostridia bacterium
GGCTCTTTCTTGTTCTTCATCCAAATATCGTGTTTTTCAAAGAGTATTATTTAGTGAATGGCATCGAAAATGTTCACTGTCCGTCAACTCATGTACTAAATGTACATTAGGGTAGCCGTACAAGGGGCGTTTCCTTGCTCTTCATCTAAATATTGCAGTTTTATAAATTAGGCGTAAGATAGGCTAAACACCTTGTCAGTCATAAATGTACATTAAGGGTTGCCTATAGCATGGTTCGTTCTTGTTATGCATCGCAATATTACCGTTTTATAAATAAAAAGTAGGACAGACAAAGCATATTGTCTGCCACGTTTTATCCGAATATCACTGCTTTGCAAAGTTTGCAGAAAATAAACCCACTTTTGTGCTAAAAGCGGGTTTATATTTGTATAATCGGCACTTAAACTTATTGTTTCGCTTTTTTGTTTGCTTTTCGAAGGGACTTGCGTTTTCTCGGTTTCACGATTTCGTCAACCCACGTTTTGAAGAGTTCGAAGTCAACGCATTCCGTTTGGACGGTGATTTCGTCACCTGCTCGAAGCACCGTATCCGACGCGGCAACCACCGTTTCGTCGTTGCGTTTTATAGAGCGTATGAGAAGATTGCCCGGCCACAAAACGTCGCGTATTGGCTTGTTCATAGCAATCGCGCCGTCTTCTATCGTCGTGGTGTAGGTGTGGCGCGTCAGATGCACGTGTTCGTCTTCGAGTATGCCGTCGAGTATGACTTCGTATATCGGTTTTGCACCGAAGATTTCGCTGACCATATATCCGAAAGATACGCCGAGAATGACGGGTACGAGCAACGTGAATTGCCAGGTGAGTTCAACGACCATGACGATTGCGGTTATGGGGGCTTTGACGATTGACGCAAAGAACGTTGCCATGCAAATCATGACGATGCAATCGCCGTATACAGCGTCCATGCCGATTGCGCCGCAAAGTTTTGAAACGAGTGCGCCTACGCATGCGCCTATGGAGAGCATGGGAATGAATATTCCGCACGGCACGCCTGCGCCGAGATTGAGTGCGGTGGCAAGGATTCGCATGACGAGAACGAGCAACAACGATACGACGACCGGGGAAGAGAATATCGTCGCAACGGTTTGTTCGCTTGTTCCGCCGTTTGTTCCGAGAGACTGAATGAACGAGTGTCCGCCACCCATGACGGCAACGCTTATAAGTCCGAAAACGCCTGCCGCAAGGAAGGGAATGAGCATTTTGCCCAGACCTTTTGCAAACGTGATTTTTGCAAATACTTTGCGTGAGAGCAGGCAAAGAGAATAAAAGCCGAAGCCCAGCAGACCGCTCAGAACAGCCGCTATTGCAACGTATCCGTACGATTTCAGCGGCATTTGCACGAGCGTGAACGTAGTGAAAGTGGAAGCGACTTCCATGTGCATGAGTTCAAACAGCACGTTGCGCGTTATTATTGCCGAAAGCACGGACGAGAACGCGCATATAAATATCGCAGGCGTAAAACGTCTGTGCGCTTCTTCAAAGGCGAAAACTATTCCCGTAAGCGGCGCATTGAACGCTACCGCAAGTCCTGCGCACGCTCCGCCCGTAAGTTGGTATCTGCGCTCCATATCCGTGCAGCGAAGCATTTTGCTTACGCCGTCGCCGCACGTTGCGCCGATAAACATACTCGGTCCTTCCGCACCTGCGGTGAGACCCGATATTATGCAAACAAGGCACGCCGCCGCCATTGACGGGAGCGATTTGTACCATTTCAGTTCAAGCAATCCCCTTGCCGCTCCTTCCGTTTGCGGAATACCGCTTCCGCGAACCATAGGCACGAATTTTGCAAGCGTAGCAATAGCAAACGCGATTATGGCAAGCGCAATAAAGAGCAAAGGAACGAACGCGGGATTTTCACGCACGAGCGCGTATAAATCCTTTGCGTATTTCGAAAACAACTCGGCGGCGATATTGAAGAATGTCACCACTATGCCTGCCGAAATTCCCGTTATTATTCCCACCGCCATCAACTGCACGCCGTGACGGTACAATCTTGAAAGCAAATCTTTTTTCGTCATATTTCACCGTGTGATTCGATTTTGCGAAAACGTATTATAGACTCATTGCATTGCAAAATCAATCCATTTGTCGATTTGTGTGCTGTTTAACATTTTGCCGCTTCGTTTTCTGTGCTTGCGTTTGCACTGCCGTTTTCGTCAGCCGACGGTTTTTCGTATTTTGCAAGCGTAGTTTTCAGGCTGTATATCACGCGTTGGCGCAAAGATTCGGGGGATATGACTTCGATTTTGTAGTTGTATTGCAATATCCAGTATAGTATGGCTTTTTCGCTTGCGGTGACTGTGGCCGTGAAATGCTCGTCGTCTACTCGTTTTACGACAAAGTTTGTCCCGAACCAGTCCGAGAGTGTGTCCATCATATAGTTGCGGCATTTTATCGTGACGGGTATGGGCTTGTCGTTGTACATGTACGGAAGAGCGGTGGATATTTGCTTGTAGTCTATGCCTTTTTCAAATCCGGCGTTTTCTTTTAGCGGTTTCGCATCTTCGTTGACGATTTCTATATTCGTGATTTTGTCCATGCGATAGTAGCCGACTTCGCCGAACACTTCGTCGAACATCATAAGATAATAGCGTTGATTGTGCAAAAACATCTGATACGGAGAGCCTTTGTGAGACAGGTTTTTGTGAAGTTGTTTGTCAAGCCCCATCTTGTTGTAGTCAAAAGTGATTTTCTTGCCTTGTTCGATGGCTTCGTCCGCGATTTCGACGTTGTAAAAGAAGTCTTTGTTGCTCGATTTGTCCCATTCTTTGACGGAATATACGTGTTTTACGTGCGATTTGAAGTTGCGCCCGCCGAGAGATATAAGTTTGTCTATAAGCTGTTTGGAGTGCGTCGAATTTATGTTTCTAGACGACAGAACGCTGTCGATAAGAAGTCGCAGTTCGGCGTTTTCGATTTTGCGTGTGGCAAGATACGAGCCTTCTTTGCCGCTTTCTATGTCGAAACCCATTTCTTTCAGATAGGAAAGATTGCGACCGACGGCTTTTCTTTCACATTCCACGCCGTAATCGCGTGCGAGCAAATCGATTATGTCCTGTTGCGTGAGCGGATGCTCGTCGTCGCTGTATTCTTCAAGAATCTGATATATCCGCATTATGAGAGTTTTCTTTGCTTCGAGTGCCATATCCGCTCCTTTTATTCGCCGTTTGTCGTGATTTATCGAAACGTTACGAAAAAGTTTTTTAATTTCTCGTAGATGTCCCGATTTCGGTACACAGTATAGCATATTATATGTTTACAAGCAAGGGGAAATAAAAATCCCGAGCGAAAATAACGTATGAAAGTGCAGAGCACTTGAAGGAGTAAATTATGAAAATTTTGATGAGCCGTATAAACGAAGCAACCAGAGTCAACGATTCGCAAATCGCAACGAGAAACGGAAAAATCGTGTACGTCAGAATGTGCCTTATCAACAGATAAGCAAGACGCGACAAGTTGCAAAATCGCAGAACAAGGATACCCCAAATAGCGCGGATTTGCCGATTCTCTCCTTTATTTTGACTTGCGTTTGACCCGCACAAGTCGACGAATACAACGAATTCTTCAATGGCAAATCCGCGCACCCGACAATATAGTTTTTATTGTGACTCAGTCACTTTACCTTTTTTATTTCTTGAAACGGAACGGCGTTTTGCCGCTCCGTTTTCTCAATAAATTGCGAAAAAACGGAAGTATTAAAAAATTTTAAGCAAATTTGTCCGATTATGGGAAATGCGTTCTTTTACAATTGTTTAATTTATAAAGACAAGAACAACAATGAGCAAACGTATGCGTATAAAAAACGCTGCGCGTCAGGTTGTTTTCCGTGTCGAAACGCAGAAACCACGGCGTAGCAAGGGGTGCTATGTCAAGAGTTTTCGCGGATAGCGGTGAACGCCGATTGCTCAAACTAATTGCGTTGTTCTTTGCGTTATGGCATAGGGATTAATTGCGCTCTTGACGTATAGTCAGACAAGCCGACAAATCACGTTTCGCCGATGTGGCGAAGGCCGGGCGCACTTCGTCGCATCCCGACACGAATTTTTTTAATGCCGAAACTTTTCTTCGGCAGGGCCGCTTCCTTTTTTAGCGGCCTTTTTTTTATTATTTGATATGTATTTCAGCATACGGTTTTGATGTAATTTACAAAATCAGTCGTCAATTTTTCAAAAATACTCCAAAACACTTGTCAAACTTTTCAAATTAGTGTAATATAACTCTTGCTTTGGAGGCATAGCCCAGTTGGTTAGAGCGCTACGTTGACATCGTAGAGGTCATAAGTTCGAGTCTTATTGTCTCCACCA
>CALGEU010000083.1 GCA_937881285.1 uncultured Clostridia bacterium
AATCTCGTGGAAACGAAACGACAAAATTTTTCTGCGTCCGCACCGCAATTATTCATTGTTAATTATTCATTATTAATTCAAAAGCCGTCATGTCAATGACGGCTTTTGTGTTCTATACACAATCAGTTGTGAGATATATCGGACAAAGTGGCAAGCCCGGTTTTCGCATTTACGTGCATTTCGACTTCGTATACAAGCCCCACCTGCACTTTGACTTCGTAGACGTAAACCGAATGTTTAAGGTCTGAAGAATACTCGATTTCGCGCTTACATTCACTCACGACGGGGACACCCGACGTGCCGTAAGTGTTTGCGACAAATTCAAGCGCAATGCTTTTTGCTTGCTCGGGAGAGTAATTAAGATTCTTGTTCGCCGAAGAAAACGCCGTGCCGAAAACGGATGCCAGTACGATTGCAGACGCGAGAACGAGCACTGCAAAAGTAATGCACAAAACGCGGATTGCATTCTTTTTTGCAAATCTCTTTTGCGCTTTCTTTATGGTTTGGGCATCGCACTCCGGCTCTATGGGACGAGACGATTCGTATGCGTCGATGATTTCGGTCATTTTTTTTGCTTTTTCCAGTTCCTGCTCGACGAACAAGACTTCTTCGTCGGTTGCAGTGCCGTCTTTATACTTTTTGTATGCGATTTCAAAATCCATATTATTTCTCCAAGATTTGTTTTATCTGTTCTCTGCCCCTATACAGCATCACTTTCACGTTGTTTTCGCTCTTGCCGAGCATATCCGCGATTTCGTTTATCTTCAATTCTTCAAAATAGAAAAGCAATATCACTTCTTTGAGATTATCGGGGAGCAACTCTATTGCACGGTACAACGAGCGATAGTTCTCGTCCTTAACTATTTTTCCGAGCACTCGGTCTCTTTCGTCGGCTATATTTTCGTCAAGTGCCGTGAGCCTTTTCCGCTTTCTCCTTGAATTGAGAAACATATTTCGGCATACGGTCAGAAGCCACGCTTTGAAGTTTTGAATATCTCCGTCGGCGGTTTTCAACGCTTTATAAAACGCGTCCTGTGCGATGTCTTCCGCTTCGTAGGCGTTTTTTGTGAGAGACATGGCGTACAGGAGCGCGTCGTTATAATATCTTGAAAACAGTTGTTCAACCAAATCCGTATTCATTTCGTTTGCTCAAATTTGCTTATCAGTCCGCAAGTTCCTTTTCTTGTTTGATAATTTTGCCCGTAGTGGCGTTGATTTCGTATTCGTACTCGTATCCGCCGCTTGTGAATTCCACTTCGTAAATAACCACGCCGTGTTCGACTTCGAGTTCCGCTTTTTCAAAGACTGCGTCGGTCACGCCCGCGTGAGCGGTTGCGATACGCTTTGCTTCTTCAACCGAGATATATTGTCCGACGGGAACATCGTCGTCATCGTCGTCTTCGTCGGTGTCGACTTCCGCTTTAATGATTGCGCCGGTCACCGCATTGATTTCGTATTCGTATTCGGTCGTGCCCTTTTTGAATTCGATTTCATAGACGTACGCGCCCTTTTCAAAGTCGAGTTTCGCTTTTTTTACAACTACTTCTTCAGAAGTGACGTTCGCATTGCTCATAGCAATTGCAATTGCGTTTTCAGTGCCAATGAAAGTTACTCCGTCAGGGGCTTTCTCGATGACGGTTTTGTCCGCGATTTCTTTCTTATGAATGTCGCCCGTAGTGGCTTCGATGTCGTACTCGTATTTTACAGCACCGACCTTGAATTCCACTTCATAAAGATATTTGCCATCGTCGAAATCAAATTCCACTTCAAGTGCCGTGACTTGATTTGCAGTTACGCCTGCGTCGGCAAACGCAATATTCTTTGCCGCTTCTTTGCCGATATAAGTCGTTTCGTTTCCGAACGGTGCTTCGGGCAATTCGTCTTTTGAGACCTGATGGTCGTTGATTTTCACGCTCTTGACGGTTTTATCCGCACCTATCGTCACGTCGTAAGTTATGCCGTCGATGACGATTTTCACCGTGAAACTGCCGTTTTCTTCGGTTACGTTTGAATACTGCACGTTTTGATTTTCGATGCCTACCGCCGCAAACGCAATGTTTTTATACTCTCCGTATTTTGCGTCGTCCTTATCTCCGCACGCCGTGAAAATTACCGCCGTGCACAGAAGTGCGACTATAGTCAGTGTTAAAAATAGTTTCTTTTTCATAAAGGTGTCTCCTTTTTGAGTTTTTTCACATATATGACACTCGGTTTCACAAAAGGTTACAACTTTTATGAAAAAAAATTTTCTTTCGTTTTACGCTTGCAAATTCACGCTTAATTATATTCCCCGAATTTTCTTGCAGTTTTCGTATATTTCAATCAAAAATGCCGCCGCGATCATCAATCTAAACGACGACATATTGTTAAAATCTTTTATCTGCCGACGATTATTTTTCCCTTTGCCGTGTCGTCGTCAAGAATAATCTCTCCAACGGACGGCAGTTTGACAAATCCGTCTTTTACGTTTTTCACACTGATGACGGGCGTCGTTATCGTTGCTTCGACGTCGCTCTTTTCAAACGCGAAATCGCAATCTACCATCTCGCAGTTTATAAGTTTCAGATTTTTGCAATAGCAAAGCGGTTGCGTTCCGATGATTTTGCAATTCTCGAAAGTCACGTCGTCGCAATACCAGGCAAGATACTCGCCTTTCACGACGCAGTTTCTCACCACGACGTTTTCTGCGTGCCAGAAAGCGTCTTTCGTGTCGAAATTGCAATCTTCGAAGATTGCGTCTTTGATATATTGAAAACTATATTTGCCTTTGAAATCAACGTTTTTGAAGCGAATAGAAGACGAGCGCATCATAAAATATTCGCTTTCCGCGTGCGAATTGCTCATACTTATCCCACTCACCGACCAGCCGAACTCGGGCGAAACGATGTCGCAACCGTCGATTTTGACGTTTCTGCACTCTCTCAACGCTTTGATACCGTGCATTTTCGTGTTTTTTATCTCGATATTTTCGCTATACCAAAGTGCCGCGCGACACAATTCCGTCATTTCGCTCGACTCGATTTTGAGATTGTGGTCGTGCCAGAACGGATAGCGCAGATTGAAAAAACAATCGGCACATTCGACGTTTCTGCATTCCTTAAATGCGCTTTCGCCGTCTTCTTTTCCGTCGATAGCCACGCGTTCGCATCTTATATCTCTTTCACCGTACAACGCTCTTTCCTGTCCGAAAGATTGATTTTGAATGAGTTTCTTTTCCATAGTTTCTTAACTCTTTGCCTTTTAGGATAAAATCGCGCCCGACAAGCGAGCGCAATCACACGATTTATTTGTTTTGTTCTTCGATCATAGACTTGACTTTCATAAGTCTCGTCGTTGCTCCGCGCTCGTTCTCGTCGAGTTTCATCACGATATACTTTATCGTCTCTTCGAGTTGCGGAATCATGACGTATTCAAGCGCGTTGACGCGTCTTCTGTTCTTTTCTATCTCGTCGGCGAGCATATTGCAGGTCTTTTCCACTTCCGCGAGTTTGAGAAGTTTCGGAAGAAGAGTCGTTAAAGACGCGATTGACGAATCGAGTTCGCTCGTGACGCTTGCAAACGAATAAGGATAAAGTCCGCTCGTTTCGCTTTCGGTGACGTTGAAAACGGGTACGTTTACACTCATCACGTTTTTTGACGACGTTTCGAGCGACACTTTTGCCGTCGGCATCGAGATTGCTTCTTCGATCTCGGCGTCACTTGATACCGCGCGCGCAAGCATAAACGATTTGAGCGAAGTTACAAGTTCTTCTTCCACTTCTTCTCTCAAACGCTTGTTTTCGCGCACGTAAAGCATAAACTGACGAATCATTTCGTCGGATTTATCCTTCAATAGTTTGTGTCCGCGAGTGGCGGTTTTGAGACGGTTTTTTAGACGTCTCAATTCCATTCTCGTCGGATTTACGTTCAATTTGCTCATAATCAGTCTTTATTCTCGTCCTTGTCGAGATACTTTTCTATATACTCGTCGCGTATACGTTTGAGTTCGCTCTTCGGCAAAATTTTGAGCAATTTCCAGCCCAAATCCAACGTTTCTTCAATCGTGCGGTTGACGTCGAAGCCTTGTGAAACGTATTGTTTTTCAAATTCGTCCGCAAATTGTGCGTACTTTTTGTCAACTTCCGTAAGAGCGGCGTCGCCGAGAATGGAACTCAATTCCTTTGCTTCTTTGCCCTGTGCGTACGCACTGAACAACTGGTTCATCGTGTCGGCGTGGTCTTCTCTCGTCTTGCCCTTGCCTATGCCCTTGTCTTTAAGACGGGACAGCGACGGCAAAACGTCGATAGGCGGAGTGATGCCTTTCTTGTAGAGTTCGCGCGAAATGATGATTTGTCCTTCCGTGATATAGCCCGTAAGGTCGGGAATGGGGTGCGTTTTGTCGTCTTCGGGCATCGTAAGGATAGGAATTTGAGTGATAGAACCTTTCTTTCCCACGATTCTGCCTGCGCGTTCGTACATGCTTGCAAGGTCGGTGTACATATATCCGGGGTATCCGCGACGTCCCGGGACTTCCTTTCTTGCCGCAGACACTTCGCGGAGTGCTTCGGCGTAGTTTGTGATGTCCGTCGTGATGACGAGAACGTGCATGTCTTTTTCAAACGCGAGATATTCCGCCGCCGTCAACGCCATACGCGGAGTGGATATACGCTCAACCGCAGGGTCGTTTGCAAGGTTTATGAACATAACCGCGCGCTCGATTGCTCCCGTTTTTCTGAAATCGCTGATGAAGAAATCCGCTTCTTCAAACGTAATGCCGACTGCCGCGAACACGACCGCGAATTTTGCGTCGCTGCCGATAACCTTCGCCTGTCTTGCGATTTGTGCGGCAAGTTCCGCGTGCGGCATACCCGACATGGAGAACACGGGCAATTTCTGACCGCGCACGAGAGTGTTGAGTCCGTCGATTGCGCTGATACCCGTCTGAATGAATTCGTTGGGATAGTCGCGAGCAACGGGATTTATCGGCTGACCGTTGATGTCGAGTTTCATTTCGGGGATAATGGGTGCGCCGCCGTCGCGCGGTCTGCCCATACCGTCGAAAACTCTGCCGAGCATATCTTCGCTCACTCCGAGTTCTATGCCGTGTCCAAGGAATCTGGCTTTTGACGTTGCCATTTTTATGCCCTGAGACGCTTCAAACAACTGAACGAGTGCCTTGTCTCTGTTGATTTCAAGCACTTTACCGCTTCTTATTTCGCCGTTTTCCTGTCTTACTTCGACAAGTTCGTTGTATTTGACGCCTTCAACGCCTTCAACGAGCATAAGCGGCCCGACAATTTCTCTAATGGTGTTGTATTCTTTAAGCATCAGATTTCTCCTTCGTCGGTAAGATTGCGCATATCGCTTCTGATTTGCGCAAGAATATCGTCAAATTTGTGCATATCGCTTTCGGGGATATACTTCGCTCTGCCTATCTGCTCTCTCACGTCAAGCGCGAGAATGTCTTCTATGTCCACTCTCTTGTCGAGCGCGTCTTTTGCAAGTTCGTCGAAAGTGAGAATGAGACGGAGCATATACTCCTGTTTTTCAAGCGACGTGAACGTGTCCACTTCGTGGAATGCGTTTTGGTGCAGATAGTCTTCTCTTATGGACTTTGCCGTTTCCATAGTGAGTCTGTTCTGCGGAGAGAGCGCGTCCATACCGACGAGTCTGACGATTTCGTCAAGTTGAGCTTCTTCCTGCAATATGCGCATGCACTTTGCACGAAGACTCAACCATTCGTCTCCAACGTTGTCGCTGTACCAGTCCGCCATTCTGTCCGCATAGAGAGAATAACTCTGAATCCAGTCGATTGCGGGGAAATGTCTCTTGTATGCAAGCGACGCGGAAAGTCCCCAGAACACTTTGACTATACGCAAAGTCGCTTGCGATACCGGCTCGGACAAGTCGCCGCCCGGGGGTGAAACAGCGCCGATTGCCGTGATAGAACCGACGGTGTTTTCTTGTCCCAGAACTTTGACCATACCTGCTCTTTCGTAGAACTCGGCAAGGCGTGAACTCAAATATGCGGGATAGCCTTCTTCACCCGGCATTTCTTCGAGACGTCCGCTCATTTCGCGAAGCGCTTCCGCCCAACGCGACGTGGAGTCCGCCATTATTGCCACCGAATAGCCCATATCTCTGAAATATTCCGCAATGGTGATACCCGTGTATATTGACGCTTCACGCGCCGAAACGGGCATATCCGAAGTGTTTGCGATAAGCACGGTGCGCTTCATAAGCGGCTGACCGCTCTTCGGGTCGATAAGAGTCGGAAACTCGTTGAGAACGTCCGTCATCTCGTTTCCGCGTTCACCGCAGCCGACGTACACGATAATATCGGCGTCCGCCCATTTTGCAAGTTGGTGCTGAACGACGGTTTTGCCGCTGCCGAACGGACCGGGGACTGCCGCCACGCCGCCCTTTGCAATCGGGAAAAGCGTATCTATGACTCTTTGTCCCGTGACAAGCGGCGCTTTCGGTGAAAGTTTCTCCTTGTACGGTCTGCCTTTACGAACGGGCCATTTTTGGAGCATGGTGACGTTTACGTCGCCTTTTTCCGTCTCGACGAGAGCAACCGTGTCGTCAACGGTAAATTCACCCGAATATATCTCTTTCACGACGCCTTTCACACCGAACGGCACCATGATTTTGTTCGTAATGAGAACGTTTTCCTGAACGACGCCTATCACCGTTCCGCTTTCTACGCTTGCTCCGACTGCCACGACAGGCTCGAATTTCCATTTCTTGTCGTGGTCTACCGCAGGAACGTAAACGCCCCTTTCGATACGGTCGCCGGCAACTTCTCTGAGTTTTGCAAGCGGTCTTTGAATTCCGTCGTATATGCCTTCGATAAGGCCGGGCGCAAGTTCAACCGAAAGCGGAGCACCCGTGGAATACACGTTTTCGCCGGGGCCTAAACCGCTCGTTTCTTCATAAACCTGTATTGAAGCGCGGTCGCCGCGCAATTCGATGATTTCACCGATGAGTTGTTTGTCGCTCACGTGCACGACGTCGTACATTTTGCTGTCCGCCATGCCTTCTGCCACTATCAACGGGCCGGATACTTTTACGATTTTTCCAGTTTCCATCATTTACCTTCTTTGTCGAATAAAATATCTGCTCCGATAGCCTTTTCGACGTTTGATTTTATGCCTTGCATACCGAGTCCCTTGTTTCCTTCCGCCGACGGAATGGGAACGACAACGGGATACGGACGCGATTTGTATCTTTCAATGAGTGCGCTTGCCTGCTCCGCAATCTGCTCGGTGACGAATATCACGGAATATTTTCTTGCAAGAGCGTGCAATTTTTCTCTTGCCTGCGTCTCGTTTTCAACGGGAAAAACGTCAAGACCTATCGCCTTGAACGCAAGCACGGAATCTTTGTCGCCAAGCACCGCTATCGAACCGTCATGCATACAGTTCACGCATCCTTTCTTTTATTGTTTTTTCGGGCACTTTGTTTTTGATGCCCGCAACGATTAGTTTCACGTTTTTAAGTTCCGTCTTTTTCGTCAGATAGTAACTGACTATCGGCGCAACGGAAAACATATCCGACGCTTCGTCTTTCCAGATTTTGAGAAGCGCGTCATCGGCGTCCTTTTCAAACGCAACCAAATCGCCGCTTTCAACGAGTGAAAGCACGATTTTTTCGGCGTGCGTCCCCTTTTCGAGTTCGCAAAGCGCGTCGAGCAGAAGTTCGTATATCTTCTCGAAACTTTCAACGCCAGTTTTTCCGCCGTCTATAAACCCTTCTTTGAAGAATTCTATCGGCAAATGCAACTTTCTGCATCTGAAAAACGTTCCGATATTTGCAAAATCTATCTTTCTTTCAAAATACTCTTTTGCAGTCTTGCCGCACTTCTTTGACGCTTTCAACTTGAACTCGTACGCTTTTTTGTCGACGGCGCAATCTATTTTGCGCGGGTCAACGCCCTTTTCGTCCGAAAGAAGCGTTTTGCACGTTTCGATTGCACTTTTCATTTCTTCGCAAAGCAAAGAGCAATCGTCCGTTTCGACGGCAAGAATAATATCTTCGATTTTGAAAAGTCCGCTCGGCAAATACACGCCTTTCGTCCCCGTCGCATAGGCTTTCAACGCGGTTTTTAGATTGAGAAAATCATTGTCCGCATAAAATGCGTCAAGTGAGCCCGCAACGTTCATTTCGTTGAGCAGCGCAACGAGATTTTCTTCTTCCTTGTCAAGAACAGCGTCTATGCCGTCTTCGATATTCGCACCGTTTCCGTAGCCGAGTTCGACGAGAATTTTCAATGCGTCCTGCACGTTTTGAGCATCGAAAAGTCTCTGCTCTCCCGCAAGGGTGAGCAGTTTCGTTTCTCTGCTTTTTATCTGTGCGTTTTGGTAGACGAATTTGTTTGACATATCAGCCGAAGATTTCCTTTGCTATTTTGGTTTCCGTTTGCTCTCTCAAAAGCGCGACTTCCACTTCGAGAGTGAAATTGTTGTCAACGCCGTTTTCGCTTATCACCACGCCGCCGTCAAAATCGCCGAATTTGTCCGCAAGAGTGAGCGAAATGCCCTTCTTTTTCGCAAAATCCGCAAGCGATTCTTTCGTGATTATATCCTTTTCTCTTTCGGATATAGTCACGACGTCGCCGTCCTTTGCGTTTTCGAGCATCGAAAAAATCAGCGCGCTATACTGCTCTTTGTCGAGATTTCTCAACTTTTCGAGCGTTTTTGCGTACACCGAATTTAGCACTTGCGTTTTTGCGGCAAGCAACAGTTTTCTTGCGTCGAGTTCCGCAACCGAGCGAGAGCGAGCGTCTATATCGAGCGTGAGTTTGTCGATTTCTGCATTGTTTTGTTGCAAATACTCTTTGCATTGCGCCGCCGCAATCGAAATGATTTCGTCCGCTTTTTCGTTCGCTTCGCCGATTATCGCGTCGGCTTTGAGATTAGCGTCCGACAGAATTTTGTCGATTATTGCTTCTTTAGACATAGTTTATCAGCCAATGAGTGCCGCGCTCGTAGCAACTTCGAGAAGGCTTTCGGTTGCAGGCATCATGACGCCGAGCAAGGAAACGAGAAGTGCCAAAACCGCGTAGGTTTCAACCATAACGGTGAGAATGATTGCTTTACCGCTTTCTTCGGGGCGTTTTGCAACGAGTGCGATGCCGCTGCAAGCCACTTTGGATTGATAAAGCGCGCTGATGAGACCGACGATTGCCATGGGAAGGCAAGCCGCAAAGATGCCGAGACCGCCGCTTACGGAAAGTCTTGCGACAGAGCCGAAAAGGTCAATCTTTACGAACACCAAAAACGCAACGAGCAAGCCGTAGATACCTTGCGTACCGGGCAAAAGTTGCAAAACAAGGCACTTTGAAAATTTATCGGGGTCTTCGCTCGTCACGCCTGCCGCCGCTTTACCTGCGACGCCGACGCCGATTGCAGAACCTATACCCGCCATTGCCGCTGCAAGAACCGCACCGACGAGAGCGATAAACGTTCCTATTGTTAAGTTGCCCATATTGTTACCTCCTACTTTTCCAAGTATGTGTATTTTGTATTGTTTCCGAAAGGCATGAACACGTGTCCGCCGCCTTCGTAGAATTTGCCGTAAAACTCGATGTATTGCAGTCTGCAATTATGCACGTATGCGCCGAGTGTGGATATTGCGATGTTGAAAAGGTGTCCGACAAGGAAAATAGGCACGCAAATTATATATCCTATCGCAATTATTCCCGAACCTTGCGGGAAGAAGCCGAGCACAACCTGACATATCTGATTGACGACGAGCGCAACCACACTGCCCGAAAGTCCGAGACCGAACAAACGTGCGTAAGAAAGAATATCCGAGAGAATATTCACGCCGTCGTACAATTTTGCAAATCCGCCAAAAAATCCGAGAATTTTCTTTGCGCCTTTCTTGCCGCGGATATTTGAAAGCACAAGCAAGAACGCGCCGACCGCCGCAAGAGCGATTCCCACGTATTTGAGCACTTCATTGTCTTTGAAGAACAAAAGCGCGACCGCAAGCACTATTATACCTGCAAAAATCATATACCACGTGCCCACTTCACAAAGCGCGTCGAGCACTCTCTTTTTGCGGATAAGGTTGATTGCGTTCATCAGCATACCAACGAGAATATGGATAAATCCGAGCGCAAACGATATGCCGAGCAAATACAACGGGCCTTTGCCTTCGAGCGGTTGAATGAGTTGCAGTTTCGCAAGGAACGTCCCCGATATGTCGAGACCGAACCAACCGCCGAATATCGCGCCCCACACTATCGTGGAAATGCCGCCCATACCTATAATGAGAAGAAGTCTTCCCTTGCCGGGAACGGGTTTTTTCACCGCGTATGCGATAAAAGCGCCGAGCGCAAGCAGAATGCCGTACGCCGCGTCCGCTATCATCATGCCGAAAAGCAGGAAATAGAACACCGACATGACGGGGTTTGGGTCAATATCGGAGAAATAGTTCGGTGCGCTGTACATGTTGGTGATGTCCTGATAGGGTTCAACCACCTTATTGTTTTTCACGTACGTAGGCACGACTTCACTCTCTTCGGGTTCTCTTAACTCGTACACCATAGCGTCGCTGACGGAGTCGAGAATCTTTTTCAGTTCTTCTTCGTATTCCTTGGGATACCAGGCTTCCATCACAAAACTGCCTTTCGTGGTTGCAAAACCGTCGAGCGCGGCGTTTTGTTGAAGTCTTACGAGATAATAATCGTAAAGTGCCTTGAAATCGGCTATATAAATTTCCTTGACGAGTGCGCGCGTGGTAAGTTCGGCGGACTCTTCTTCAAGGTCTCTTATCTGCTGTTTGAGATTTTTGACGTTTTCAAGCGGAGTTAAATCGTTTTGGAGATTGACTCTCACAAAATCGAGCGATTGCAACGCCGCTGTAAACTCGTCAATCACGCTCTTATGCACGATTGCAACGAAAGATTGCACTTTTTCGGATTTGAGCAACTCGACGTAGGCAAGTTCGCTCTCGTTTGCGAGTTTTTCAAGTGCGGGCGTGTTTTGAGACGGTACGTATCCGACGATAACGGCGGTTTTTTCGCCGTCTTTGAAATACGAATACGGTTTGCGCAACGACGAATACGTCTTGTGCATTGTTATTTCGTCTCTGAGTTTTTGCTGAACGGAAACTATCTCTTTTTGTCTTGCGTTTATCTCTTCAAGGTCCGCCACGTTTGCCATAAGTTCGACTTCTTTCGTCCCGATAAGGTCAAAATCGTCAAAACTCATTCTTGCGATAGAATTGACGGCAGGCGTTTTTATAGGAGTGTAAATGTAGGGATATTCGCTTTTTTCGGTCGCTTTTGCAAGTTTTTCCGCGACTTTTTTCTGTTCTTTGAGATACTTGAAAGCAAATTCTATGCGAGAGAGTTGAACTTTGATGTTTTCCGAAGACGCGCTATTGTCAAGTCGCACGGTGTTTTCAATATCGTGCGTACGCGCAATCTCAACGTTCTTTGAACGTTGCAACGCCTTGAACAATTTGTGTCTGTCTTGTCGGTGCGCAATAAGCACCAACTTTTTCATTTCAACAATCATACTTCTCGCGTGCGTGTATGCGCACGTACAATAAATACGTCATTTGCGGCGCAGAAAACTTAAAACCGCCGTTTAGAAACTCAATCGAGAGCGGGACAATACTTTCCAAGCAACTCTTTTACAAGTTCGTCGGAAGCCTTTTCGACGTCCGCTTTCTTTTGCTCTACTACGTCGTCCGCCGCCGCTTTGCCTTTTTTGAGAATCTCTTCTCTCTTCAAAAGCGCGTTTGAAGTCGCTTTGTCGGTTGCGGTCTTGCGGTCTTCTTTGCACTCTTTGAGCGTCGCACGCTTTTGCGCCCCTGCGTCGCTCTCGGCTTTTGCAACGATATCCTTGCCTTTCTGATTTGCGTCTCTGATTATTTCGTCCGCCCTGTCTTCGGCGTCCCTTATATCTTTCAAAATATCGTCTATCATACTCTTATTTTTGTTCGTTTTCTATTTGCGTAATCATATCTATGCGTTTTTGATGTCTTCCGCCTTCAAATTCCGCCGTATACCACGCCTTGACAAGCGATTTTGCCTTTTCGGGAGTTATGACTCTTCCGCCGAGCGCAATGATATTCGCATTGTTGTGACGTCTCGTCATCTCTGCCATAAACTCGTCGGTGACAACTGCCGCGCGAATTCCCTTGACCTTGTTTGCGGCAATCGAAATGCCAATACCCGTGCCGCACATAACGACGCCGAGATCGCACTCTCCGCTCGCCACCGCGTCGGCAACTTTTTTGCCGTAAACGGGATAATCCACCGACTCCGTAGAATACGTGCCCATATCCACGACTTGCGCTCCGAGTTCTTCAAGCGTGCTTATCACCGCGTCTTTAAGAACGAATCCGCCGTGATCGCAACCAACCGCAATTTTCATAAGTAATCTCCTTGCCGATAGTTGAATATATTATACACCACGGCAAAAAATTTTTCAAGGACAAAAAATGTCGGTTGCGTATATTAATTTGTTTTAATGGTGATGTTATCAATTTTTTCATATCGTCATGTTGAGCTTGTCGAAACATCCAGCCGTAAGGCGCATTTTCTGTTCAACACAGAGTGTGTGCGTATAAGTGCTCTTTGAAAAAATAGAATTCTATATAAAAACTCGTGATTTAGATGAAGAGCAAGAAAGAGCCCCTTGAACAGCAACCTAATGTGCTATGCGCACATGACACAAGGAATTCGGGCGTTGACGCAATTATTCATTACTAATTGCATAAAGTGCGATAAGACGCATTTATCCCATAAAATTCTATATAAAAACTCGTGATTTAGATGAAGAGCAAGAAAAAGCCCCTTGAACAGCACCCCTAATGTGCTATGCGCACATGAGTTGTTGTGCAAGGGGCTTTGACAAAGCTATTCGCTAAATCACGAGTTTTTAAGTTGGCGTTTGCGAATTATAGTTCCGACAACGCACACAGCCACAATTACCACCACTGCCACGACAACGCCGACGATAGTGTAAACTTTCCACGATTCGAGAGAAGACGGATTGACGTTGACGAAGACGATGCCGCTGACGTAATCTGCGGTGTAGGTCAACTTGCCGTTTTCAATGGTGTAATCGGTGAGTTTCTTGAGTCCGCCCTGCTCGGTGACGGTGTAAATTGCGATACCCTTCATGTTCTTGACCTGAGACGGGAGCGCAACTGACACGGTGGTCGGAGTGCCGAGCACGTTGACGAGTTGGTCGTCGAGATAGAAGCCGATACGAAGCACTGCCGCGACTTGTGCGTCTTCTTTGAAGCCTGCTTGTCTTGACAAGATAGAAACGTATTGTTCGATTGCTTCGAGATAAGACATATCGCTTGCAAGCACACTGTCCGTCTTGATTTCCTTGACGACGAGTCTGTTTGCAACGATGCCGCCGTCGACGAATCTGACTTGGTTGTCGCCTGCTTCGAGTGACGTTGCGGTGAGTTCGAGAATTCCGCTTGCGCCGACAAAGTTGTAGTTGGATGCAAGTTTGTCTTCATCGTCGAGAACGATTGAGAACGCATATCTGCCGGGGCTTGTTATCGTCTTGTTCCAAACGAGTTTGGTGTTGTCAACGTCGAGTGCGATTGACGGATCGTCGCTTCTCTGATCCATTTCAACGCTGTACGAAATGTCGTAAGTTCTTTCCTTGTCGTACGGCGCGGAAATCTTGGTTACGTTCGTTCCGTTTTGCAATTCGCTCGTGGATTCGTAGCCTTGCGAATCTATCGTGACGTTGACGATTGCACGGATAACGGTGAGAGTCGTCTGCACCGTTTCGGGCTTGTAGTTAGAATTGAGTTTCAAGAACTCGTCGGAAAGAGACAGCGTCACACGGTATGTGCCTGCGTTGACGACGGAATTTACGGAAGTATATCCTTCTCCGTCGTAAAGTTCGTAAGACACTTTGACGTCCTTGTCGCCGAGTGCGACGGTGCTGGTTATCTTGTTGTTGATACCGCTCGTAGCATAAACGTGGGACTTGCCGTTGTAGTATTCGCTCATCTTGTTTGCTTTGAGCGACACGCTTGCCTTTTCGATGGTGATTTTGACTTTGGTTTCACCGCTCGTCCACACGACGTAGTAGCCGTTCGGGTCGGAATCGTTGACTTTGACGAAACGTTTGACTCTGATGACGCCTTCGTGTACGCCTGCGTTGATTGCTTCGGATTCGACTTCCTGTCCGTCAATCAAGGTGACGTAGGTCACGACGTCTTCATCCGTTTCGCCCTGCAACACGTCGTACACTCTGTTGACGCCGTTGCCGTTCTTATCCACGGTGTAAACGAAGGTGTTTTCTGTCGAAGCAACGCTGATGCCCGTAAGGGTCGGGAGCGTGATTTCGAGAGTGGACGCTTTTGACGTTACGACAACGCCTGCGAAGTCGTAAACGAAACTCATCACGACTTTGCCGTCTTCGTCGGTCGTCGGATTTCCTTCCGTATCGAGCACCGCGCTGCCCTTGACGTCGCTCTTCGCGCCGAGAATCACGTTGTAGTTTTCAACGATTGCGGAATAATCCACTCCGTCGGGTGCTGCGAGATAGTATACGTAATATTCGTTTGCGCCGAGCATTCTGCTGGTCGTATCGCCTGCAGGTCTGCGCGAGATGAGTGCGTATTCGTCGGCGTCGGTGAGTTCACCGGTTGCGCTGTTGTAGATTGCAAGTTTCACGACCGGTCGATAATCAACCGAACCGCTCTTGAAAATCGACATCCAGGTTTCACCGGAGACGATACCGTCTTTGCCGTCCGCTCCGAGATAACGAAGTTCGACGACGGGGTTGGAAGAGCCGTAAATCTTGGAATACGCGATACCGACCGTCACGATGTACAAATCTTTCTTGACAACCGTGAGTCTGCTGGAATTGCCGTCGGGAGCGTTGCCCGTGTATTCGCTTTCAAACGCGAAGTTCTTTGCGTTGGAACTTGCAAGCGTATAAGAGAGCGCAACCGTGCCGTTTGTCGGTTTCGTAGTCGAGAAGACCGCTTTCGGCTTGGGAAGAGTGCTTATCGCGTCGTTTTGCGTGCCGCCGAGACGAATGTATTCGCCCACTTCGTCGTCGCCTGCTTTGACAAATTGACCGTCAAGCAAGTTGTAAGTGCTGCCGTAAAGTTGTTTCACAAACGCTTCGTCATCAGCCGAAACGGTTGCGGTTTCGTCCGCAATGAATCCGACCGCGACGAGATACTTCTTGAAGTTCATATAGAACGAATTGCTTTCGAGCGTGAGCGGATAGCCTGCAAGAGAGTATTCTATGTTGCCGCCGACGTTTGAAAGACTCGTTCCGTAAACCATTTCGCCGTCCGCAAGAGACGCTTTGATAGTGCGTTTTGTTATCTTTGCCGACAAATTGACAGTGACTGCCTTGTCGCCGTTTATCGTGTAGTTGTAAGCGTCTCTGCCCTGAATACCCGACACCGAGAAGACGACGTAAAGCGCGTCGGTGTTTGCTTTGTCGAATTGAGCGGAAACGTTCTTTATCGTGACTTGGTCGTCGCCGATAAGGTTTGCAACGCTGCCTGCGTCGTAATAGAAAGCGTCGGTTTCGCTCGGCTCTGAGCCTTGAAGCGTGCCGTAGAATTTGGTCGTGCCGTCGTATTCTTTCTCGAATGCTTTAGTGCCGTCCACTTTCTTGATGCCGTTTGCCGCGATATAAACGCTTCTTTGTTCGATTCTGCCCTTGCCGTTGATGTACGGAACGGGGGTTGCCGTCGTGCCGCTTATCGTGCCGTCGTAATCGTTTGCGACGAAGTATGCCGCTTGTTGACCGTTGACGAGATAGTAGCCGATAAGAGCGTTTGCGCTCTTTGCGCTTTCGTAGTTAGCGGCGTCGGAAACGAGCACGTATTTTTGTGCGGTTTCGAGCGCGTAGTAATAGGTGGAAACTTTTTCGCCGCTTGCTGGTGCGCCGAAGTGTCTTTCACCGTTTTCGTCGTCGTACGCAAGGCAGGTCTTGCCGCTTATTATATTGTTTACACCATATACTAATACATAATTTATATATCTTTCTTTCTTGTTGGTGAGAACGGGGTTGTATGCGATACCGTCTTTGTCGAGCACGGTTGCGTTGCCGTTTTCGTCGTAATTCACTTCGCCGTCCGCATTACGTTCGACGTTGACGTTCTTATCAAAGAAGTACGCGCCGTCTCTCGTCTGGATTGCGTAGTTGTCGATTTCGCCGGGTATAATTCCGTCAAACGTGTAGGTGATGTTGCCCTTTGACACGTTGGGCGAGCCGTTGTAGACTCTGCTTCCCAAATCCGCGCTGACCACGACGGGTCTTTCGACGATGTTTGCGCTCGTAGAACCCGTGTATTGTTTGAGCGTGTAGTTGCCAATGACGTTTTCACCGTTTGCGTCGAGTGCTCTGAGTTTGACTTCGTTGATGATGACTTTGATGTTGTTGCCCACTTGCTTTCTTGCGAAAGTGCCGCTTGCGACGACTTCGAGATGGTCTTCGTGTCCGCTGACCACTCTGTCGGACGAAAGCACGATTGCGATGTCCGCGCTCGTCGTGCCGTCATACACCTTATCTTTGATGTCAAAGTCGTTTTCGACGAGAGAAATGACTTTCTTCGTGACTTTCACCGCGTCGATGATTTCGTAGTCTTCGATGACTCCGCTCGTGACAGAACCGACGGTGTTGTAACCTTCGGAAGCGTTGTATCTCGAACCGTAAATCTGATAGTTTGCAAGCAAGGATTCGTATCCGCTTTCAACCACCACTTCGAGACCGCTGACAAGCACGTTGTGCAATTCGTTTTCGGTGACGTTAGCGTCGGGTTTGCCGTTTCTTGAAAGTTCGTAACTCACCTTGCCCGTGCCGAGCGAGAAGTGTTGCAATTCGCTTGCGAGATTGACAGCATATTGAGCCGTCGTGAAATCGTAGCCCGAATTCTTCGTGACGGTGACGGAAGTCGTATCGTCGTACTCTTTCTGCACGAACGTGACGTTGGGCATGAGTTGCGCTCTTGCAATCGTGACTTTCACGTTTCTCGTGCCGTAGTATGCGTTGATAGAATCCACGTCAACCGTATAGTTGGTGTCCGAAACGAAAGTGTTCACGCCGTTGTTGACGTTTGCAAGTGCGGCCACCGTAACGTTGTGGTTGCCTGCGTTCTTGCTTGCGCTCAAGCCCATGAGTTTAAGACCGACGGATGCCGACGTGTCGCCTTCAACGAGTGCGCCTTCTTTGAAGGTGTAGTTCATTTGCACGATGTCGGTTGCGTTGTAGTCTCTGTCAACTGCCGAGATAGTCTCGAAACTGTCCGCGCCGAGAATACGTTTCACGATAGAAGCGGACATGTTGGAAAGTTTGACCTTGATGCCCTTCACGCCGTCGATGACGTCTCTGGTGACTTGAACGTCGGGTTGGTCGTAAATGCCGCTCGTGACGATGTCGATATTGTCGGTGTCGTCTCCGAATTCAAAGAACAGAGTCACGTTGACGACGTAGTTGTCGCTGACGTTGACGTCGGAGAACTTGCCGCTTTCCATTTCGATAAGTTTCGCTTTTGCGCCTGCGAGCATCTTCGTACCTATACCCTGCTCGTTCTGCGTGTCTGCGACTTTAACGTTTTCGACGGAAAGGTCGGTGGTCTTGTCGTATTGTTTTGAAATCGTGAAGTCGTTCTTGAGAACGCCGACGATTCCGTTGACGATGTAAATGAGTTCGCTCGTGCCGTTCACGCTGACGATTTCGATTTCCGTAACGTCTGCATAGGCGTAATTCGAACCTGCGGATTCGCCGTTGACGAGTGCGCCGACAGCGTCGTTGACGACGAGCGTAATGACGTAGTTGTGAGCCTTATCGCCTGCAAGATACACGGAATCGAAGATGATGTTCGCGCTTTCTTTCTTGCTGGGCGAGCCGACTTTGTTGTAGCGTGCGCTGACTGCAAGATACACGTCGTCGCTTGCGATTGCGAGCATACTGCTCAAATCGTAAACTTTCGTCGTGCCGTAATTGACTGCCGTCGTGCCGTCGTAAACTTTGTTTACACCCACGAAATCTTTGGTGTGCAATTCGATTGCTTTTGCGTTGATGACGAAGCGTGCGTCTTTGTCGAATTGAGCCACGACGACGAAGTTCTTGTCCGAAGACGCAAACGCCACGTTGACTGCGTATCCGTAATAATCTCCGTCCGCAGAAGCGAGCACGATGACGCCGTTTTTGTCCGTTACGTCGTCATAGCGACTGCCGAGCCAACGCAAATCGCCGTTCTTTGCATATCTTGCTCTTGCGAAAGTACCGCTGAGAATTTGTTTGATTTCTTCAAACGTCTTGCCTGCGTAAATTCCGCTTGTATCGCCGTTGACGCTCACGACGCCGAAATCGATTCCGAAGACGCTTTCGGGGTCTCCGTAGGTCTTTTCGGTGGTATTCTGAGTGGGATTGACGACGATTTGTGCGGGATTAACGACTGCCGTCGTGCTTTCGACAAACACCGAATCTTCAAGTTCCACACCGTCTTTTACGAGTTTGACGTTTTCAAATCTCACGACGTAACTGCCTGCGTCGACGAGCGTTTCGTTTGCCGAAATGACCGCGTTCCAGGTGATAGTGTCGAATTCGTCCGCATTCTTGCCCGTAACTTCAAACTTGTCCGCGTCGAAAGTTATGGTTGTGAGATTGTTCCACACGAGACCGTAAACGAACTCGAATTTCACGCCGTCTTTCACTTTGACGACGACTGCGTTCTGTTCGGTGACGTAAATGAAGTATTCCGCGTTTTCTCCGAGCACGACTTTGATGTTCGCGTTCTGAGCGGTGGCAAGAAGCACTGCGTATTTGATAGCCATGGAATAGCCTTCAACGGTCACTTCCGTTCCGTTTGCGTCGAGAGAAAGTTTGCCGTCAACGAGAGCGGCGATTTGCTCTGCAAGGTGCATATCCACCGCACCGATCGTGTAGGTGGGAAGAATTGCGGTCGGGTCGGGCGTAGAGCCGTACGGCAAGACAGAGAATTGACCGCTTGCGTCGATGACGACCGTTCTTTGCGTGATGTTGAAGTGTTGATTGTTCTGTATCGTGATGACGTAGTTGCTGTTTACGTCGAAGAGCGCGGAGTCTGCGTTAAACTCGTATTCGCCGACGCTTTCGCCGCTTTGTCTCGAAATGCGGTCGCCTGCTTTGTAGAGATAGAATTTTTCTCCGTCAAGCGTTTCGATGCCCGTTTGCTCATAGCCTGCGCCGAAGATTTCCGCAAGAACGTCGCCCACGCTTATCGTGGTGTACGCAAATTGATTTTCGCCGACGCCGAACACGAATTCGGGGTCGGAATCGCCGTACACTTTGGAGTTTTTCCAGGTGTAAACGATGATTTGACGAGCGGTGATGACGTGAACGTTGCTTTCGTACGTCACGGTGTAGTTTTCAACGTCGTCGTAACTTACGTTGTTGACGATGGTGTACGAGCCGATAGAATAAACCGCATTCGGGTCGAATCCGCTGATTGCAAGTGCGAGCGCGACGGAAATGCCTTCGCTTTCCATATCTTCTCTCGCGATGCCGTCAACGTCGTATTCGAGAACGATTTTCGCGCCGTACGCGCTTGTGGTCGCTTTTGCGGAGATGACCGCTCTGCCCTTGATGATGCTGTAATCGATGGGGCTGAACGTCTGATTGCCGCTCTCGTCCATAGCGAAATCGTCGGTGACGTAAGTGTCGTTGTCTTTGGGGATATAGATGTTGACTTTGTAGTTGCCGGGCTTGACGGGCACGAAATACACCGCGTTGCCCTTTTCGTCGAGTTTCGCTTCCGAGATATCCGTAGTGGTCGTGCCGTCTTCTTTGAGATAAAGCACGTTGCCGTCGTTATCGACGAAACGATAGACGAAGGAAGCCTTTGATTTTT
>CALGEU010000084.1 GCA_937881285.1 uncultured Clostridia bacterium
CCGAGTCCGAAGAAACCGATGAGTATGCACACGACGGTGAGTTCTATGAACAACATTCCGCGATTGAGCAACGACAACTTAAAGTTGAAATTTGCTCTCTTTCTTCGCGTCGGATTTGTGAGATACACGACGGTGGGGACAAGGCAAAGTGCGCTGCCGACCAACAGAATGGGCAGGAAGTACGCATAGCTTATTCTCGTGCCGAGCGACGCCCACATAATTGCAACTTCTGCGACGAAAAACGCAAGAATGATAAGGAACGTGTCACGGTTGATGCGATTTGACTGTATGAAGTTGAATGTGTAGTATTCGCTTGTATTTCCGCGGTCGTAGGGGCGAATTTTGAAGCCTTTTGCATACAATCTCGTCTTGATGTCGCTGTCCGAATAATCGACTTGTTGCGGTTTGACTTCTTCTTGTTCTTTTTGATTGTTATCGGCAAGGGATACGAAGAATTCGCGATAATTCACATCGTCTTTCTCGTATTCGAAGCCGCCTTCCTGACGATTTACGACGGCAGAAGTGACGAATTGTCCCTTGTCGGTAGGTGAAGCGTAGTTTTGATTTGCGGTTTCGAGTTCCGCAGGCATATATTCGCGCGCATACGAGTTTTGTGTGTATTGCGCAGGCGCTTCAACATGTTGTTGAGCGGGTTGAACGGGCGGTGCAACGTATTCCTGTTGCGGTGCAGGTTCTTGCTTTTCCTGCTCTTCCTTTGCCTGACGGTCGATTTGTGCTTCACGTTCGTCAAGTTGCTTGAATATGTCTTTTAGCGTCGATTGCGAATGTGATTGCTCGACGGGTTGCGAAGAGTACGCGTTAACATATGTATGTTCGACAGGTTCGGCGTTTTCGGGAGCGTAGTAGACTTGCGTTTCGCCGCTCTTGCGATTGTATTCGCTTTCGGCGTCGAGTTTTGCAAACATCTCTTCGATGGTCATAGCGGGTTTTGCCTGCATCTGACGTTTCTTTTCCGCTTCTTCTGCACGAAGACGCTCTTCTTCGGCAAGGCGTTCGCGTTCACGCTCGTCGGCAAGACGTTTTTCTTCTTCGGCACGCAGTTTTTCTTCTTCCATTTGGCGAAGCATACTCTTGACGAATTGTCTGTCTTCTTCGCTTTTTCTCAACTGTTCTTCGGTCTGACGTAGACGTTCGTCTTTTTTCAACGCTTCTTCTTCGCTTTGGCGGAGTTTTTCGGCGTTGCGAGCGGCGTCTTCTTCGGATTGTTTCAAAAGTTCGTTTTTTCTGCGGATGTCGTCTTCCGATTGTCTTAATTGTTCTTCGTGCTGTCTGAGTTGCTCGTCTTTAAGGCGTGCGTTCTCGTCTTCCTGTTCGGCTTGAAGTCTCAGTTGTTCGGCGTCTTGCTCGCTCACTTCGTTGCCATAGCGGTCAAAGAACACTTTTTTCTCGACGATTTTGTCTTTGTACACGACTTTCGGCTTTTCTTCGGCACTCTTCGAGTAGGGGCGAAGTTCGCTTGCGTCAAAGGGTATGGGGTTGGTGAAGTCGTACTCGTCGTTTGAAACGAGTTTGTCGAGAATGGTACGCGAGTATTCGTATTCGCCTTTTTCTTTTTTCAGGAAAGCGCGACCTTCTTTTGTGAGAGAATAGTATCTGCGCTTGCCGCCACCCGTGTCGTCGGGGTCTCCGTCGTACGACGAAACCAGCCCTTGCTTTTCCAACCTTTTGAGTTGATTGTAAAGAGTGGCTTGTTTCAGAACGTAGTGAGAATTGCTCTTGTCTTCAATCTCTTTGAGAATTTCGTAACCGTATTTGTCGGTGTCCCACAAGCATCCGAGAATGATGGTGGTGACGTTGCCGCGAATAAGGTCACTGTTGACGGAAGATATATCCATAAATCGTCTCCGCAAATTGATATAATCAATTTTAGCAAACTATTATAAAATAGTCAATATTAGATAATAGTTTATATGCAAATTCTTGCATTATTTTAGCAATTTTTTGAACGCTTCAAAATTCGTTTAACGGTGAGTTTTGCTCAGTCGTTGTCGTCCGTGCTTTTGCCGGGGCGAAGTTTAACGACTTGCGCCGCGAGTTTTCTGTGGTCTTCTTCGATTGCGGCGTAGTGTTTTTTCGTGGTGTTTACGTCTCTGTGTCCCAAAACGTCCGCAACGAGATATATGTCGCCCGTCGCTCTGTAAAGATTCGTGCCGAACGTGCTGCGGAGTTTGTGCGGAGAAATTTTTTTGAGCGGAGCGGCGGTCTGCGCGTATTTTTTGATTATGTTTTCAACCGCACGCACGGAAAGTCTTTTAACCTGCAAGGAAAGGAAAACGGCGTCTTTTTCAATGCCTTGAACTTTTTCGTTGCGTTCGATAAGGTTTTTGCGTTCGTGGTCGATATAATCTTTCAGTGCGCTTGCAACTTCGTCTCCGAAATACAATATAGCCTGATTTCCGCCTTTTCGGGTGATAGTGAAGGCATTCGTTTCAAAATCTATGTCGCTCACGTTGAGCCCCACGCATTCGCTGACACGGATACCCGTTCCCAGCAGCAGCGATACGAGCGCAAAATCGCGCGCGCGTGTGTTGCGTTGAAATTTCTTTTGGCGGTCGCTCATTCCTTCGCCCGTTTCGGCAACGTCGAGTATGCGTTCGACTTCACGTTTTTCAAGACGAATAATGTCTTTGTCGTGTTGTTTGGGCATTGTGAGTTTTGCAGAAACGTTGCTCGGTATGCGGTCGTGATTGAAATAGTATTTGAAAAACGTGCGAACGGTTGAAATCTTTCTGGATTTGCCTTTTTCGCCGTTGGTGTGTTCTTTTCCGCCGTATTCGAAGTAGGAAAGGTATTCCATATACGCTTCGAGATTGCCGAGAGTGATTTTGTTCAGGTCTTCGCAAACGAATTCGTGAACGTCGGTGTAGTCTTTGAACGCTCGTACGTTTTTGAGCAAATAGTCGAAGAATATGTTAAGGTCGTAGGCATAATTGAGCCTTGACAGTATTGACGTTTGAGATTCCATACCGACGAAAAAGTCTTCGCAGAATGCAGGCAGTTGCTCGCGCATTGCGTAAAGACGTTTCGTCATAATTTTTTCGCGTTCGTTGAAATAGTTTGCCATAGTGAAAAATTTTCCTTTATAAAATATTTTTCAAAAATATTTTAGCAATCTATGCGCAAAATGTCAATGATATGTATGTGCGCCGTGCCAAAAGATTGATTTAAGCGGAGAGTTGTGATAGAATTGCCGATATGAGCATAGAAATGAAACTTATAACCGACAAACAAATTGACAGAACGTGCGCCGTTTTTACGGAGATGTTTGAAGATTATCCGCTGTATACGGAGATTTTCGGCAGAGAAGACGGCTGGCGTAAGAGAATATATTATCTTTTCAAAGTCGAAGTGACGCTTGGGAAAAGATATACGTATGCAAACGAAGATTTCACCGCGATTTGCTCGATAATGCGTCCCGACGATAAAGGAAAAGAAAAGAGCATGACGTCGCTTTTCGCAAATCCGTTTTTCTCGATACCGTTTTTCAGGGCAGTGGGCAGAAAGCAGGCTAAAATTGCACTCGAATACGCCAACATGACGGAAGAAATCGCAAAGAAATATTACAATCCCGAAACGGATTGTTATAT
>CALGEU010000085.1 GCA_937881285.1 uncultured Clostridia bacterium
ATTGACGGAAAACTTACGGTTTGTACGAGATTGAAAAAAGCAAAAGAAAGTGACTAAATGTCAAGAGTAAATGCAGAAATTTATTGTAAATCGACAAAATTTGTTATCTTAAAGAAGCGAAAAGCCTTTGTATCACCGAAATTTCGGTGATACAAAGGCAATGCAATGATTTTATCGATTAAAAACATCGATTAAATATACGCCAAATAACAAGCCCGAAAGACTTGCTATTAGCCATGTTTATTGACGACGTTGTTTGACTTCGATGTTTGACCCTGGGCAATCACCCAGGATATTTACTCGGAAGATTGACGCAGCAGTTTAACCGCGCTGTAAATTTGCGACTTCTTTGTCAAATAATTCTTGCGATGTCGCATATCCGAGAACGCCACGCGGATAGTTGTTCAACCAATCTTCAACGGCTTGAATTTCTTTTGCCGAGAATTTAGAAAAATTAGTTCCTTTCGGCAACTTTCTGCGTATTTCCCGATTTATTCTTTCATTAGTTCCACGCTCGTAACTTGAATACGGGTGACAATAATAAATCGAAACACGCTTGCGCTTGCCTTTCCCGTAACTTGATTTTTCCATTCCGCCGAAATTCGCAAACTCACTTCCGTTATCGACGGTGATAGTCTTAAATACTTTTGTGAACAACTTTCCGAAACGGCGTTCCAAGACGTTCAAACATTGAATTACGCTATCTGCTTTTTGATTTTTCATAGGGAATATTAATTCCTTACGCGTCAGGCGCTCAGTTAAAACAAGCAAAGTTGTTTTTGTAGATCCGCACACGCAGTCCATTTCCCAATGCCCGAAAGTATTTCTATCGGCAATCTCTTGCGGACGTTTTTCAATAGACGTTCCGCGCGGTGGACGACTTGCCACAACTTTGCGTTTGTGACGTTTTCTAGTAGGTTTATACGGCAAATCTTCGAGAGAAAGCGAAAGAAACACGCCGTTTGCGATGTAACTGTACAACGTCGCAGGACAAATCGACGTGCCAAATTTGATATTTTTATGCTTAATTTCGCCAAGAACGGCGCACGGGGACATTTTATCTTGTCCGATACGTCTTTCAATATAATCGGCAAATTCAAAATCCTTGCCAATCTTCAAAGGCGCGCCTTTGCCGGAAAGATTAGCAAGGTATTTTTCGTGTGCAATATCAGGGCTATACGCCGTATAGTGTTCCCACGTTGCTCCGTTCAAACGCTCATATGCGCCACGTTTAATTTCGCGATATATTGTAGAATTTGAAACACCTAAAATCTTACAAATCTCTTTTACAGGCGTTTTTGACTTTAACAGCGATTCAAGTTGCAGACGTTGAGTCCACGTCAAATGACAAAACTTCCTTCCCATTGTTTAACCCCTTGACGAATTGCCCCTACTGTTGACACAAAAGGCAATAGCGTGTTTTGAATAAAAAGAAAAAAGGAGGTTAACCGCCATGATACACACCATCTTGCAAATAATCCTCGTATCATTGCAAATAATTTTAGTCTTAATAAAACTATTTGACGATTAACACTCCCACAGAGAGTGTAACACACTATCACCATTTATGTCAACAGCCCACAGTACAGCCCCTATCCCAAAGGCAATCAAAACAAGGTTTAACACCTTGACTGTTTTGGGGATTTCATCCCCAAACCCCGAATATTCGCCATATAGGCAGAGAGTGCAGAAAGTTTTCTGCGCTCTTTTGCAAGATTATGAATGTGAAACAATCGGCAGTCAAGGCGCGTGTTTATCTCCCGTTAGGCATAAAGCACGCTTATTCCCTTGACAGCCTTGCCAAGAGCCTTGAAAAGGCATAGTTGATGAACATTGTATCGGACGAATGAAAGAACGCGGTCGCCCACGCTAAACCGCTGCGTTGGCGCACCGCGTTTATCTTTCATTCAATTTTTCCTTGAAAATCCTAGTAAAATGCTGTACAATGATTTCATCAATTTACAAGGGGAACTTTTTATGGATGAATTGAAATGCCCGATTTGTGGCGAACCTACTTACGTATATTACGGCAACCCAAGAAAAGACAGATTGTGCAAAACACACGGCACAATGGCAAACAAAGGTCTTATTGAACAATGCCCAGATTGCGGAAAATGGCATAAAACGGATGAAACCTGCGAATGCAAGCAAACAAAACAGCCCGAACCTAAACCCGAAAAGCAAGAAAATGAATTAACTTGTATTATCTGCGGACAGCCTTCAAACGGAAAACATTTTTGCCTTGATTGCTGGAAAAAGTATAAAAATAAAACCTTATATATTCAAGTAAAAAATTGTCAAGATTGCATAACAATGGGCGCGGAATATGAAGGACATTTGGAAACAAAAGACGGTCATATCGTAAAAAGTCACGTAGAAAGAGATATAGATAACTATTTGTTTTCCAAGAATATTCCGCACGCATACGAATCAACATTTGACGTTGACGGCAATCCCGAACACGAATTTCAACCCGATTTTTATCTTCCGAATTATCTCGGCGAAAATGAAGATGTCTATATTGAATACTTCGGAATGAAGGGAACAAAAGACGGTGACAGAAAAATTAACTACAAAATGCCAATATATAGAGAAAAAAAGGTTACGCTTATATGCTTGTATCCACACGATGACAGCAAAATCGAAGCCGTCTTAAAAAGAAAATTAAATAAAGAGAACATAAAACCACACGAAATAAACTGGGAAGAATAAAAAGAGCCAAAAGGCTCTTTTTTCTTTCATTTCAAGGGATACTTTGTCGCTTTTCCTTTAATTTCATAATTATGCCACCATTGAAAAAGCGAACGTTTTTCTTGTTTTGTAAGCATTTTCCCGTGTTTACTTTGATATTCAAGGCAATCAGAATGATAATTGCCATAACAAAGATTTTTCGGAGTTGTACTTGCATTAAAATATTTATCTCTTAATGCAAGATGTGCTTTTTGACTTCTTTGCAACTTTGTAGGTTTTGCCATAAGTTTCCTTTTCCCTTATCCCTAGGAGCAAGGTATTATTTATTTTGACCTAGGGCTTTCGCCCCGGTTGGTCACTCAGAAAGTTGGCGCAGCTGTTAGACGACGTTGCTTAACCTTGTTTGTCCTTATCGGATTTCAACATCTTGCACAAATCTTCAAAGAAATACGAGTTTTCCTGCAACATCTCGTCGAAAGACGCTTTTTCCGTTTTGAACTCTGCCAAATCATCCAAGCCAAGCCAAGATTTAAGCGTCTTTTCCGTAAAGAATTCCGAGAAACAGTCCGTAGAAAAACGCTTTGAATATATCTTTTTCGTCATAAGATAGTATTTCTTCATCGCCATTTTTCCGTCTTGCACGCCAGCTTCAAGGGCAATATCGCACGGAATGTAACTAAAACGATTGTAAACGCCCGTATAGTACGAATGTATCTTTGTGCATATAGACTTCAAAACGTACATCGACAAAGTATTGTCACCGCGCAAATAGCGATATTTTTTGTACAGATTTACAAATCTGCTGAACACAAAATCGTAAATCAATTCTTCAACCGCAAAGAACGGCATTGCAAGTTTCTTATCGTTACGGGCAACAATATGAACGATTTCGCACAACTCGCGTGCGTCCGCGCCCCAAGATTCTGGACGTTGTTCGTCAACGAATACCTTTATAAACGGATAGCCGTCAACGGTTGCCGAATGTCGCGCCATTTTAAGCCAGTAATTGAACAAATCATTTTTTTGATTTGCACGCTTATCGGACTTTTTCACGTCGGACAATTCAAGGGCGTTCAAACGCTCTTTGCCGATTTCGGTGATAGTAATCACGCCGAACTCGAACATATCGGAGTGTTCATTTTCTTCTACAAGACGCTTTCCAAGACGCAACATATCGAAATCAAGGATATGCGAATGTCTGCTGAACGCGTCTATAAGTCGCGCGTCGCGCTTGAAGAAGTCCGTATTCCATATCGGGAAGTTTCCGATATCATCTATAACGTTGTCGGTACGCGTTGAAAGGTTTCCTATGATAAGCGAAGATTGCACAATGTAAATGAAATACAACTGCGCATAACTTTCGAGAACTTGCCAAATGTCTTTGACACACAACTCGTCGCAACTCGTAAGACCGTAACGCTCAAAATCGTACATAAATATTTTCTTTTGAGTTTTGTTGCGTTCCCAATTCTTTTGCTTGCTACGAACGAATCTTTTGCACGTAGCAAGATTATAGACTGCGTGCTTTTCCATAGCGTCGCGCAATGCGTTCTCAAAGTTTATCCAAGGAAAGTATGGAAAGCGCAAATCGTTTTCTAAAAGCAACTCAAAGGCTTTATCCCTGAACATCGCTTCGGTGGACAATCCCATATCGATTTCCATTGTCGTTTTGCCCTTGCCCATAGTGCCAACGATAAAACAAACAATGGAGCGTTCATTGATAAAACCGCGATTTTTCATTTCAAAATGTTCTAATCGCGAATACGCTATTTTCTTTCGCACGACGCAAATCACTCCGTACGCGATAATCAGCCACAGCCAAAGCGGAATCTTCGTAACCACGACAGACAAGTCGACTACGAGTTTGTATATCTGCCGATAGAGATGAACGAAGTCGAACGACATACAAAAATAGAAGTAGTACGACACAGCTTCAATCGCTATTGCGAAGAAATTGAACACATACGCAAAGATACACGTCCAAATTATGTAATACGCCTTATTTTCTTTCACAAAGCCGACAAAACCTTGTAGCCACGCTTTCGCAGGTCTATACGTTTTATCAGACAACTTTTTGAAACGGCGTAAATGTTTGCTATCGACGTTATAGTCGTTGTTTTGCTTGTCCAAAACACGTTTTAGAACGTAATACACGACTATAAGTATCGGAACGAAAAGCAAGATATAAGCAAAACTTAATGCCACGTTCCCGACAGTTTGCCAATACGCCGACATTGTTTCCCACTTAAAGAAGATGTTCCAGTATTGCGCCCAATACACTTGAAATTCTTCCCAAGTTGCGGGAAAGCCGTTTGGCAAATATATCGGCATTTCGGAAACGTCATTTATCGTTGCGTGCACTTCGCCACCGCCAAACAACTTGCAGAAATAATATGCAATAGATGTTCCGAAATCTCTAAAACATTCACATATACGCTTAAACGCGTAAGGGAATGCAAAAATCGAAGTCGCCACAAGCACAAGCGTTATGGCGATACATATATAGTGACGATAATCAAGGCTTTTAAGCCATCTCTTGAATTTCATAGTTTGCCCCCGACAAATACCATATAGCCGATGAGCAAACCGATGAAAATCCAAGCAAAAAGAATAAGTACGTTTTTAAGAGTTTTCATAAGGTATATCCCGTAAAAGTTTGACTTCGATGTTTGACCCAGGGCGTTCGCCCCGGATGTTTACTCGGAACGTTGGCGCAGCTATCTGACAATCAACGTCGATACTTGTATTTTCGTTCCTTTGAAGAAGTAGTAGTCTTTGTTTTCTTGCTAGGCACACGCGTTTTTTTGTTTTCGACAACCACATTCGTCGTGGGCGGATTATCGGAATTGCTTTTGCGTTTTCTAACTGCCTTTACGATAAAGGCAATGTTTTTTGCCAAAAACAAAGCAATTATCGCGCCGACGATTATCATTCCGATAATCTTCAATGCTTTCAAGAAATCGCTGTTCTTGAACCAATTCCAAATCTTTTCGACAGCCCCCAAAAACTCATCAACGATGTGTTCACCGGGCGTAAGTTCCACATCAGGAGCTTTTACTCCCGAAATGACATCAACAGGCGTGTGCATAACCGCAAGCGTGTGATATTCCGATTCGCCTTTGAATGTCATAGTTATGATGTTGAAATCAAGGAACACGGTTTCTTGTGCCAAATATGAATCTTCGGATTTTTTAGTATCTTTTCCATCCGTATATAATCTTTTAATAGGACGTGAAGTATAATCGGATACAGCAAATCTAAACAAATACGGAACATCATTTTTTTCGTAGCTTGAATTGCAAAAAGCTTTGAAATTCTCGACATCGTATTCGTTTATAAGCAAATCGGAAGACAATGTGCCAGATTGAAGCTGTTCCTTAAACACTTCTTCAAAAGGTTTTACATTAGTGTGATTTTCGTCCAATGCTTCGTCTTTTGGATAACTCCAACCATATTGAGTAAGTTTATCCCACCAAGAGCCATATTCCGAATTCCAAGACTTCAAATCAAAAGTATCTTCAAGATTTGTTCTAACTTTGTTTAATCCGACGGAAATGCCTTTTTGCGAACGTTCGGAATCAACTTCATTCACAAACAATTCAGCAGGCAAATTTCTCGACGTATGCCACGGTACGTAATTTGAAGATTTATAATTCAATATATAATCTCTCATTACCGACGATGTTACATCACCTGCGACGGTTTGTTTGTTTATAACATTAAACGAACCATAATCAGTATAAGACGGACTATAAAAGACAAACGGCAGAAAAGTACAATTGTTAAAAACAGTCCTAATTTCCGAAGAATTTATTCCTGTAACTTTTGAATATGAACGAATGTTATACCCCCAATCATACTCGATTTTATCCAAAGTTCCGTTTCCATCGGAAACATATGTCTTAAAATCTCCGTAATAAAGAGCATAATCAAACGAACTATCATAATAGCTGCCTTTACTCGTATTTGCCGAAAGCGTATAATGATTTCTTGAAAGTGCTTGATTATAAAAGTCTTGATTTGACGTTACCAAAATCGGCGCAGTCTTGCACTCATACCATTGCGCATAAATTTCCCAAAGGCTACCATACTCGTCTAAAACGCGTTGCGGTATGCCAAAATACACGGAACTTACATTGTTATGATGATATGCACCTGCACTCGATACGCCCGTCAAATAACTAGTCTGATAGACTTTTATATCAAGCGTTTCAAGTTTTTCCGCCACACAAGTGAATGTAGAATCATTGTCGCCGTTCTCGCCATACGTAGCCATATAACCGCTACATTTGAACGTACGCCCGATATTTTTATCGAACGTCACATCGCTTTTATCCGTTTTCAAATAAATACCTGCAATGTCATAGCGACGGCAACCGTATTTTTCCGCATAGGCGTTGGCAAGATTGAAAAGTTTTTGTTGTGGATCTATAACTTTGAATTTGTAGAACAAATTATTATAGTCACCCGTGGACTTCGATACATAGCGAATATGAAAATCTTCATAATTCGTTACTTTCTCGCCCTTTTCATCATACGCAACGCCAATACGAACTACGTTTGCGTCTATATCGCTTGAAAAATCAAGTTGTTGCGGATTGTACAAATAGATATAAAGCGCAAAATTCTTTTGCAAATTTGCGTAATATGAATACCCGTATTCAAGGAATGTATAAAACTGCAATTCTCCGTCTTTTTTTGCAGGATAGTTTTCCAAGTCAAAGGCATTGCCGTTTACGTCCTTACTGTCATACAAGTCGTCGAAAATAGGCGTACTGTCGAACTTCAAATTTGTTTCGGCATAAGCAATGCCATTTTCGACGATATTCAATGACAAAAAAGCCAGCGTAACAAACACAAGCAATGCAACGGGAACTCTTATAGAAAATTTATGATTAATTTTAGCCATTAGAATATAATTTCCTTTGCATCAAGCGAAATTGATTGTGGATAACGTTTTAAAGTGAAACCTATTTTCACGAACGAATTGATGTCGCCATTGAATGACACTGTAATCCAAAACATCGTGGACTTGTAATCGATGTTGCTGTCATCGAAACTTATCGTTGAATCGGGATATAAGCAAGAAAGCATATCGATAACACTATCGCCTTTTGCCGAAACACAAAATCCAGTATCGTTTTCTTCAATCTCGAAAAAAGAAGAAACATCTTCGGAAGAAGTAAAGAAACAAAGTTTATTATCTTTTACATATGAAAAACGCAAGGACGAATCGACATCGATTCTTGCAGTGTATTTCACATTTTCGTCCGAACCCGATGAAACATCGACTTTCAACGGCTTATCTGCTTTTAAGCCTACGTAATACCCAGTGCCAATCGTATAAATTGTTTTATTGCCAATTTTCACAAATCGGTCGTTCGTTACGGTGCCAGTATCGATGTTTTTAATAAATACGGCAAAACCTGCTATTGCCCCGAAGAGCAATAGCAGCAACAAAACTATAATGAGCCTTTTCAAAAGAGAAGTCTTACGTTTTGCCATAAATCACCTGTTAGAAAATGATAGCAGTGTTATCTAAAGACAAAGAATTTGGCGTCATATAAAAATCATTTTCAATCTCTGCTAAAGTACTTCCGTTCACAAGAACACGAAGATTCAACATATTTTGACTAATCCAATAATCGTAACTACTACCAAATTCGCCATAATATGGGATAGTATCCATAATCGTTGAACCTTCTGAACCATAAATAGAATTCCAACCATCATTACATCTCATCTCCCATTTAATAGTAGGTTGAAGTGTTCCGTCGCCATACGTATAAGTAATTGTTGTTTCGTAAGAGGAAGCAGTAAAATAACCCGTTCCACCTTGATTTCCTAAACTCCAAGTTACGATATTAGAACTATCACTTTCGTTGACAGCTCTAAAATTGCAACCAATTACCTTTTTGTAACACTCTACAGTTGCCGTAGCCTTAACAGAAGGCTTTACGACACAAGCAATCGTTACAATGATTTGTTCGCTGAAATGTTTCTTAAAAGTAACCGTGGCTTTAAACTTGTTTGAACTATCTTGCGTAACTGTTACATAGTCAGTAACAATTTTGCCAGTCGCCCATTCAGATGATGCATCCTTAAAAGCGACGCTCCATGCATAACTCAACGAAGATGTGTCTGACGGCGTAACGGTTGCTGTAAGTTCTTTAGTCGTTGTTCCGTCCGCCGCTGTAGTTGCAACGCCCGATGTCAGCATAATGCCGTTTTCTTCGGTTGCGCTCACCACAATGTCTTCGCTCGACATATCTTTTGATACGTTCAAATCTTCGGTTGAATGGTGCATACCGAATACTACTCCGAGAACTGCGCCGAGAACAAGCACTGCACAAAGCACGCTTATTCCGACGATTTGCCACACTTTATTTTTTGAAATGTTTTTTTGCATTTTTAACTCCTTATAGTTTTACGGAAATCCGCCGTATCGGCTAATGATTGCCTCTTGACAATCATCCAAAGAATTTATTGTAGAAATTTTGAAAACCTACAACCGCACCTTTGAAAAACTCCTTTTGTGACGGTGACAGTGTTTTACCTTGACGTTTGTTATCGCGAACGTATTTTGCGCAAGTTCTCGATGCCTTATCAGACTTTGCAACGCCAACTTTCCCGTAATCGTCACAGTTTTTTGCGAAGATGGAATAGCCTCATCTTTTGCCTTTTTCGTAAGAATTCATAATTTACCTTTGATAAGTTTTGTTTTAGCACGCCCCTTTGCGCAAGGGGCGTGCAATCTATCACTTGTTAACAGTGACAGTGAGTTGCTTTGCATAACCGCTCATTTCAAAGATTGAAACTTCTGCGTCGTGCAACGGGGTGATGACGATTTTCGCATACTTTGCATTTTCGGGAATCGTGCCTGCATAGTCTGCGGATTGTGCTTCGCTTGCAGAAACAAAAGCCTTGTCGGCGTCGAAGAAATACACCTTGTAAGAAACTTCTGCGTTCTCTTGAAGTTTAATCGTAAGACCGTCGGAAGAAATGAAATCCTTTGAAACAATGGACGCCGTATTCTTCATAAACGCGCCGTTATCGTCGAGCGCACCAATTTTGTACGCAAGAGAAGAAATCTCTTTCGTTTCATCTTTCTGCGCGACACGCACGATAGCGTATGTAACACCGCCTATGAGAGCGACGAGCAATACGCAAACAATGATTTTGAAAATCAAATCAAGTTTTCTGCGACTGATATTTGCCACAACTTTTTCCTTTTCCCTTACCCTGGGAGCTAGGTATTATTTGACCCAGGGCGGTAGCCCCGGTTAGTCACTCAGAAAGTTGGCGCAGCTGTTAGACGACGTTGATTCACCCCAAGACAATGCCATTGCTTTTGCAACGCCCCAAAAAGTCTTTGACCGATTCTTCTGCCGATACTTTCCGAAACTGTTCTTGAATGGCGGATACGTTTCAAACGTATATGTCGGTTCAATCACGCAAGTCGGGCAAACGAACGGCAAACCTTTCAGCCAAAGAAACGTTTTCTTTGACACAGGTTCACCAAAGTAATACGGCTCGATAACTTGCGTCGGTTCGGGCAAATCAAACACTTTCATCGGGACGGGATTTTCAATCGCTATTCTTTCGCAATCCGCGTTCCATATTGACAAAAAGAATTCTTTTGCCTTTTTTCCTTTGGCAAAGCGTTCTTCGTCTATCGTGCCACCGCGATAAAGAACGCTTGAACCGGCTTTGGACAAATACGTACACGGCGGAAAAGCGATTATCATATCCCATTTATCGATTTCGTGTTTTTGTCCGTCACACGTTCGGAACGAACAGTTGCCGTTGAGCAACGGCGCAACATCGTTCCAAATATGCCATTCGGGATGTTTTCCCGAACAAAATTCCAAGTCGCAAGAATAGACTTCGTGACCAAACTTGCGAAATTCGATAGTTACTCTTTGCGATTCTTCGCACGCTACTATAATCTTCATTTTTTAACCCCTTGTAGATTTTGTTTATTTCTTCATTTTCGTAGAAACGTATTTGCGCATTTTGGTTTTAGGAACTACCAAATATGCGTAAGTCTTTTTTGTATTGCTCGGATTGTCGAAAAACCTTACAAGTTCATTCTTCGCACGTTTTGTAAGTGAAGAAGTATTGTCAACAAATCCGACACTTCCTGTCTTTTTTGCAGGCGTGAGAATAAAAGCGGATAAACCGCGTTTAACACGCCCAACAACCTTCAAAGAAGATTTGTTGTTTGAGTAATGTTCGCTAGTACAAACACGTACATTCGCTAATTCTTTGTTTTTTGGTTGATAGACACTTGACATAAACACCAGCCTATATGTATAATTTAGATACTGACTATAAACGTCGTCCGACGACAGTGTTAGGGCATGCCCGTGAACACACAAAAAAACTGTTAGTCGCATTTTTTTATCGTTCGAAAGGACGATTTTTTTTATTATTCAAACGGCAACGCCACTTCGCACATCTTGTCAAAGACCGAGAAGAAGTCCTTGCCGTTCTGCTTTTCTTGTTTTAGTTTCGGAACGTCGTTCCGATATTGCACAAATTCACCAGTTGGAGTGCCGAACTCGTCGATTTGCTTATATAGTCGTATCACGTCCGCTTGCACGTCGATATACAATCCGATACGCCGATACAACTGTTCCAAACTGTCAGTTCCGCCATATACCGAACGTTTGTACTTATACCAGTATCGGAGCGGAACGGCACTCGTGATAACTATCACTTCGCCGTTGAAAACCTTGTTATTAAACCGTGACCGAACGGACGAATTTGTGTTGTTATCGAGCATTTTTAACAAGTCTTCCATTTCAAACGACGAATCGCGCAAATCATCTAAGATGATTGCTTTTTGCCCGAGATAGTCTTGAAATGGATCATTACTGGCGGACGATATGCAAAAATCCAAACCCATTTCGGTAAGCATTTTTTTTGCGTAATACGTCTTTCCGACGCCACCTTTTCCACAAACGAACACGACTTCGATTTTTCTATCAGGCTTTAACAAAGCGTTTTGGCAATGGATTTCCCACAACTTTTTGAGCTTGTTATAAGCCGTGACTTTCTCGTCGTTCGCA
Organism: uncultured Clostridia bacterium; assembly: GCA_937881285.1. GTDB lineage: Bacteria > Bacillota > Clostridia > Christensenellales > CAG-917 > CAG-475. The sequence goes on from CALGEU010000085.1 coordinate 11,766, forward strand.
AGCGTATCTATGTACGCTATCATTTGCGCGTAAGAATACGTTTCAAAATCTCCAAGTATCTTGCTGTTTGCGACTTCCGTTTGCCAATCGAAGTTGGCAACCACTTCGGACGGCGCGTATTGATGTTTATTCTTTTGGTCTTCTTGACCGTGTATCAAGTACAAAAGCACATCAGACTTTTTGCCCTTGATTTTGTTGACAAAGTTTTCGGCGACGCCGAACCAATTTGCCACCAAATCCGACCGAACGCCACATTTCCCGAAGTTGACGTAAATGTGATAGTGCGGACGTGTATCGTCTTTATCGTGCAATATGTACGCCCAATGCTTGATAGTCGTATGCTCCATACAAACCTTTTGTATATCGACATTCAACTTATCTTCATCGGTTACGATTTCGTAGTGTTTTAATTGCATATTTTTAACCCCTTTGCAATTTCACCTTTTGCCTTTTTTTCACCTTTTGCCACACCCCTTTGACAAGCCCAAGGGGTGTGGCGCAAATGCTACTGTTTTAAGGTGTTTTTGATGTTCCTTGTTTCCACCTTTTTCACCTTTTGCCGAAATTTTAAATTACTTATTGCGAATTTCAAAGTTATCCACAAAATCGGCGAAGTCTTCAACACAATTAAAATAGTTCCCGTCATTCATATAGACGGTGAATCCATTTTTATCAGGTATGATATAAGATACCTGCGAAAGATTGATGATTACCGTTTCTTTCTTTGTTTCGAGTTCATAAAAAGTCATGAAACACCTCGTTACTGTTCGGACTCCGTAGATTCGCTTTCTTTCTTCGGAAACTCGTTCGCAAAAGCGGACAACAGCATTTTTCTGGCGCGATAATTCGGGTCATTCTCGCCATTTTGTCCTTCAAAATACTTGATTTCGACGGGTACAACTTCGTTTCCACATTTAATGTAGAAATTCGTAGCGAATTTTTCTTCGCCGTCTTTGTTTGTGTACTTACTGATTTTCTTAAAGAGTTCAACTTGCATAAATGCTCCTTTCGGCTTACGCCATTGTGTTTATTTACAAGGGTATATCCCGTTGTATTCAAGGGGGATAGCCTACAACGCCGACTATCAGGGCTTATAAAAGGAGAAGTGCTATACGTTTGCGGAGAATAAAAAAACACGCAGAATCACTTCTGCATTTAATATTAAAAGTTACAAAAGCAAAAGAAAGTGTAAATAAGTTGTTGATTAAAACCTATTTTTAATATACAATAATT
>CALGEU010000086.1 GCA_937881285.1 uncultured Clostridia bacterium
GCTTGGTATTTCGCTGACGCTCATACCACTGCACAAACTTCAGCACGCCTTGCGTGCTCGTTTTTATATCCGCTTCAACGTTTGCGCAAACGCAAGTTGAACGATGTGGTACTCACTTCATTCGTGCCAATTCAAGAAACTCGGACATGGCTTGGTATTTCGCTGACGCTCATACCACTGCACAAACTTCGGCACGCCTTGCGTGCTCGTTTTTATATCCGCTTCAACGTTTGCGCAAACGCAAGTTGAACGGATATAAAAAACTGAGTGCACACTATGTATGCACTCAGTGAAGTTTGTGGTCGGAGTAACGGGACTTGAACCCATGGCCTCTTGACCCCCAGTCAAGCGCGCTACCAAACTGCGCTATACCCCGATTATATTTATTATCTTTTTCAATTGCCGACGTTGTTGCCTTGCGCTTAATTATTGTTTGGGAGCGCACCGCGCTTTCCGTCAGGTCTTGTGTTTTCTGTATTCTATCGGCAAGGCGGTTGTTTGTTTAGTTCTCAACTTATTTGTTGATGATAAACATCACAAACCAAACTGCGCTATACCCCGATTAAATGATTCATCTATGCTTGCCACGAAATCTATCTAATCCCGACTTGGCGCGAAATGCGCTTCGTCGAGTTGTTTTTCTCTGTAGCATAGGTATTGTAACTCAAAAGTTTGATTTTGACAAGCGGATTGAAAAATATCTCGAAAAAACGTTGAAATAGTTGTAGTAAACTCTTGCTCTAATAAAAAATATTGCGGATTTGTCATATCTTATGATACAATCAAAAAAAGATAAATTACACTGACGGTAACGATATATGAGCAAAAACAAGGATTCTATCTGGATTGATCGAGAATTTTTACAAACCTACAAACAGGACAACGTCAAGTGCGGTTTGAGAATCGTCTGTGACGATAAAATCGACAATCCGTCTGTATTAGCAATCAAAAATTTCTTAATGTGGACAAGAAAAAGATTCTGTTTTCCGATAAAATGCACCGTTTTCTTGAAAAATCAGGCGAAATTTCGTTCAAACAACGGCAAAGGCTTCTGTCAAGGTGTATTTTTCACACCCGAAGAATTGCGAAAAGGAGCAAAATATCCTTGCATATACGCTGCGGCAAACACCGATTTGCGCTATCTTGAATTCACAATACTGCATGAGTTGACGCATTATTTTCAATGGTATTTTCTTCAAGACGAAACTCGAACGGATAGAAGTCTTGAAATCGAAGCAAACAGATATGCATACTGGCTTTTGAACGAATACGAAAACAATAGAGCCGAATAGACTGCCCAAAAACACAAAAAGTCGGGATTGTTCCCGACTTTTTTATAGGCAGTTAAAATCTTGTTATCAATAGTTTTCTTCGCGGACTTCGAAATATGATTGCGGATGCGCGCAAACAGGGCAAACGTCGGGAGCGGCAGTGCCGACGACGATATGGCCGCAGTTGCGACATTCCCAAACTTTGACTTCGCTCTTTTTGAAGACTTCCTGTGCTTCTACGTTGCGAAGAAGCGCACGATAACGTTCTTCGTGAGCCTTTTCTATTGCGCCGACCATGCGGAATTTCTTTGCGAGTTCGGCAAAACCTTCTTCTTCGGCGGTCTTTGCGAAATTTTCGTACATATCCGTCCACTCATAGTTCTCTCCGTCTGCCGCCGCCGCGAGATTCTGCGCGGTGTCTCCTATCCCGTTGAGTTCCTTAAACCACATTTTCGCGTGTTCTTTTTCGTTGTCTGCGGTCTTCAAAAACAATGCGGAAATTTGCTCGTATCCGTCCTTTTTTGCTCTCGATGCAAAATACGTATATTTGTTTCTTGCCTGCGATTCGCCTGCGAACGCTTCGAGAAGATTCTTTTCGGTCTTTGTTCCTTTATACTTGTTTTCCATCTTTTTCTCCTTACAAAACGGTATTTTCGACAGTCGTCAAAACGTGCCTGCCGCGCACATAAAGATATAGCACCAAAACGTATTTTTGTCAATATCGCGCACGCATTTTGCGCACGTGCGCGCGAATAACCCTTTGTGCGGTTTAGATGTACGATTTTTTAGAATACTCTCGATTTTAGGCAAGTTAGATAGGCAAAATCGTTTCGGCCGCTCGGCAAATATCGTCAAAAACAAAAAAATAAAGAAAAAATAAAATTAGATTGCGCAAATGTTTGCCAAACGGGCTTTTATTGTGTACAATAATCACAAAATTAAGTTGAATAGATTGCGGTTTGACCGCATGAGAAAGTAAAAGCATATTTGGGAGAACACTATGGACAAATTTGCATTGCAAGCAAAACTCGACAAACAAAAATGGGACGACAGCGTGATGAATCATCGCGATATGTGCGGCGCATACGACTATTGCGCATTCTGCGACAAATCAATCGCAATGCCTTGCGCAACGGCTTTTGAAAAAATGAACGAGCCGAAACCCGCTCCCGCGCCCGTGCAGGAAGAAGTCGAAGACGTCACCGAACTTCACTCTTCTCTCGGCAAAAAATTCGACTACGACAAAGTCATGGCAAAAAAGGCCGCACGCAAGAGCCTTACATTTGCAGAGAAATACGCACTTTCCGACGACATCGTGAAAGAACGCTATGCAATCCTTCAAGACGCGCTCACTGCGACCAAGAAAGGCACACCGAAAATCAAGAGCCGCATCAGCAAACAATGCGACACTTATAGACGCGAAGGCGATATCGTGGCAAAGATAACTATCATCGGCACGTCTTTGCGCGTCAATCTTCCGCTCGACCCCGACGCTCCCGAATTCAACGACGGTCGCACTCCGCACGTCAACACGGGACACAAGAAAGTGTACGAAGAAGTGCCCTTCCAGTTCAAGGTCAACAGCAAACTTGCTCTGAAGCGCGCTCTCGCACTTATCGATTTGGTAAAATAAAAATTTCTTACGGAAAATAAATCCGTAAAAACAAAAACAGGAAAGGGATATCCGCTCAAAAGGCGGATATCTCTTTTTTATTTCGATACTTGAAAGACAACTGTTTTGCTGCTCATAAAACCGTATTACAAACGCAAATTTTTATACGGTTTTTATGCGATTATACATTTGAGAATCACTTGATTGCGGCGACGAAAA
>CALGEU010000087.1 GCA_937881285.1 uncultured Clostridia bacterium
AAACGCCACTTTATTTAGCAAAAACATATAAATAAACTATGGAATACGTTATTAAAAACCAAAATCACGAAATTGTCGGGATAGACCGTGGGGAGACTTGTGCGTTTCTCGGCATACGATATGCCACGGCAAAAAGATTTGAAAAACCTGTGTTCGAACCGCTAAAAGACAAAGTCGTTGCAACCAAATACGGCGATGCGTGTCCGCAGTGGAGACAGTTCTTTGACGAGAGCAAGTCGAAGAGTAAGCAAGATATTTTTTACTATAAAGAATTCCGTGAAGGTTTAAGTTTCACTTATTCGGAAGACTGTCTCAACGTCAACGTATACGCACCAAAAGGCAAGACCGATTTGCCCGTTCTCGTGTACATACACGGCGGCGCGTTTACTATTTGTTCAAGCGACGAAAAGCCGTTTGACGGTAAGACGATTGCAGAGCAAGACGTGATTTTCGTGACGTTCAACTATCGTCTGAACGTGTTCGGATACTACTCGGACGAGTCGACGAGCAATCTTGCGTTTTTGGATATGCAAACGGCAATCGAGTGGGTGAGAGCCAACATTTCTTTGTTCGGCGGCGATCCCGAAAACGTCACGCTTATGGGACAAAGCGCAGGCGCAATATCCATACAAAATCTTATGTTGTTGCCCGATGTGAAGAAAATGATAAAAGGCGTGATTATGCTCTCGGGGGCTTCACCGAGCGGTATATTCTCTCCGAAGTCGAAAAAGCGTGCGATAAGATTTTTCAACTCCGTCAAACGCGACCTTGCAAAACGCGGTATGGATATAAGAACCGCAAGTTATCAAGACGTTTTCCTTGCATGGAACAGATTGACCAAGCGCAATTTGTTGGGGCTTGCAAAATCCATGCTTTCCACAATGCCCGTATACGACGGCAAAATAGTGAGAAAAGATTCGTACAAAACGGTTTTCTCAGATGAGCAAGTGCCGTGCATAATCGGGGTGACAAAAGACGATTTGCTCAAAAATTATCTTCACGCACAGGAAAACGCATATCTCAAAAAATCCAAAAACAAAGTGTGGGTTATGCGATTCTATCACGACCTGCCGGGTGACAATGCAGGCGCATATCACAGTTGCGATTTGTGGTATATTCTCGGGCTTTGGCAACACGGTTGGCGCAAGTTTACGGCGCGCGACGAAGAGATAGAGAAAGAATTGTCGGCAAGATATTGTGCTTTTTGTAAAAATCACGATCCGAACGTCGACGGCTATCTCGAGTGGAAAGAACACACCGTATATACCATAAAATAATCGATAAAAGAACGCACCGCAAAACGGTGCGTTTTTCGTTGTGTTTCAAAAAAACGAAGCAAGTTGCTTTTTAGATAAATTTTACAAACGTTTTAACATACGAATCGTCCGATAGCGTTCTTGACACCGTGCGCGTAAAAGTTGTATACTCTATATAATATATATAATCAGATACGCAAAATTCGCGCGATTATCGCGAAGACGCCTTGAGCGCGCGTATCGTTCGGAGTCTTATGAAAAGAAAAATCATTGCGCTCGTTTGCCTTATCGTCGTGGTGTGCACGTCGTTTACGCTCGTTGCCTGCGACCTTAAAACCGACGCTTTCGCAAAGGAACTCGAAACGCCTGTCGTGACAATAAACGGCGAAGGCATTGCAAGATGGAAAGCCGTCGAACATGCGGAAAGTTACGTTTGCAACGTCAGCGG
>CALGEU010000088.1 GCA_937881285.1 uncultured Clostridia bacterium
GAGCGCAGTCATAACGCCTGCTTGCGAAAGGAATGCGATTCTGTCGTTTCCTTTGTCTGCTACGACGGTTTCGTTTTGATAGCGAACTACGTCAACGGGGTTGTTAAGGTGTCTCAAGTCGCTGCCCGACATAGTTATCGTTTGCGTTTCGGTGAGTGCGGTGTGTTCGTCGTTGAGCGCGTACACCGTGACGCCGCCGTCCTGAATGGTGAAAAGGCGGTTGCCGAACGCAAAGAATTTGTTGGGATTGATGTCCGTCGCAAAGAGCAATTCGCCGCTCGTTTTGTCAATGCATACAATGCGCTTTTGTGCGTCGTTTGCGGTTGATTGCTGAATTATTTCAAGAGCGTACACGACGTCTCCGACGTACGCTTCGCCGATATGGTGCGTGATGCCTTTTATGGTTTTTGCTTTCGTCGTGGCGTCGTAGGTGATAAAGACCGGGGACGCGTATTCCGTCGAGAAAACGATGAGATTTGCGCCTTCGCCGGCCACGACGATTTTTCCTGCGAGCGTGTCGGGGTCGTAGAGATTGTCAACGCCGAGTGCGACATCGAGATTTTTGTCGTATATTGTGATTCTGCCTGCTGCAGAGTGTGCGTAGAGATAAGTGCCGTCGCTGTTGAAGAAAGTCACGTCCGCAGGAGACGGAAGAGTGCGCTCTTGCACGGCGGAGTTTTTGTCCGAAAGGTCGAGAGTGTAATATTTTTCGTCCGCGTGCATAAACACGACGTTTTCTATGACGAAAATGCCTTTGACTTCTTCGAAATCGAGAGAATACGTCCATTCTTCGTTCGCTCTGACGAAAAGGGTTTTGCTCGAATCGTCGTAAATTACGAGATAGTCTCTGTTTGCGCCAACGAGAGCGGGTGACGAAGACTGAAAATAGTTACCTGTCGGAAACAGCACGCGATAGGATTGCTCGTCGGCACTTGCGACCGATGCCGAATTTTTCGGGAGCAAAATCAAAATCGCCGTCAATATGAAAAGTGTGGCGGCAAGAAGCGTTTTTATGTCGAAAAATCCACGTTTTTTTGTATACGGTTTCATAAATATAAGTATAATCAAATTAAAACTTTAAGTCAAGATAAGATTATAATAACTTTAACACTTGAAATATTCGTGCGCGTGTGCTAATATCATAGAAAAGGTTTATATATGGCAAACAACAATAAAAAACATTATTACTATAAAAATCGTCCCCGCAAACAAAGTCAAGACGGGGCGCAAGAGCAACAAATCGCACTTTTTTCTTCGGAGCAACTTGCAAAATCGATTGCCGAACTCGGAATAAGCGAAACCACCTGCGCTTTGCTTGAAAAGAACCGCATACAAAACGCGGCAGACCTTGTCAAACGCACCGAAAAAGATATGTACAAGGTGCAAGGTCTCAACAAGAAAATTCTTTTTGAAGTTAAAGACGCTCTCAAAGCAAACGGTATGTTTTTAAGAGCGGAGCAGGTTAACAAGCAAGATAAGCCGCAAAAGCAGGACGGCGAAGCGCAAAAAGAAAAAACGCAGAAAGTCAAGCAGCAACCTGTCGAAGACGGCGGCAAAGACAAGCAGAATCCGCAGAAAACGCAAAAGAGCGACAAGCAACAGCAAAGAAACGAGAGCGGACATTCGAAATTCGGGCTTGCAGACAGAGCGACTTTAAACGGCAAACAACAAAAGCAAGTACCGCAAAAGGCGCAACAAAACAAGCCGCAACGCCCTGAAAAACTCACTGAACCGCTTGCACTCGGAGAGTGGCGCAAAGTTCTCAAAGGCGGAAAATGGGGATATTCAAACGGTTTCAAAATCGTCATTCCCACGATGTACGACGAGATATTCGCTTTCAAAGAAGGTCTCGCTTCGGTTGAAATCAACGAAAAATGCGGCTATATCGACGAAGAAAACAACGTCGTCATTCCGCTTGACTATGACACCGCAATGAGTTTTTCGGAAGGTTATGCAATGGTCGTAAAAGGCGAAAAATGCGGTTATATAAACAAGAACAACGAAGTCGTCATTCCGTTTGAATACGACGCAGGCACTCCGTTTGAAAACGGTGAAGCCAAGGTTAAAAAAGACGGCAAATGGGGGACGTTGACGCTCGACGGCAAGGTCGTTTGGATTTGATTTTCCGTCGTCGCGCGGCGCGCGTATGAGAAATTTCAAAGATTTTACAAAACACGATTCAAGGACGTATGCAATAGGTATTTTGACCGTTGCACTCGTCCTTGTTTGCGTTTTTGC
>CALGEU010000089.1 GCA_937881285.1 uncultured Clostridia bacterium
TATAAAATCCTTCGGCGTTTTCCGAATGTTGTCAATCTTTCGATTAGATCAATTTAAGGATGCAAGTCTCTGCTGCGTCACCGCGACGGGTGCCGGTCTTGAGAATGCGGGTGTATCCGCCACCTTGTCCGAGTTCGTTTTTGCGAGCGTCGTACTTGGGTGCATATTCTTTGAACATCTTCTCGATAAGGGGATGCTTGGTGTCTTTGATGCGTGCTTTGTATGCACTCTTGGACTCTTTTGCGCCCTTGATTTCTTGAAGATCAACGAGTTCTGCCATAAGTCTGCGGCGTGCTGCGAGTTTCTTCGGGCCGTCGTTGGTGAAAACGACTTCTTTCTTTGCGCCTTTCGCATCGGTGACGGTCTTGGTGACCTTCACGTCGTCTTGATAGGCTCTCATTGCGATAGTGATATATTTTTCAGCAAGGCTTCTTACCGCTTTTGCACGATCAACCGTCGTTTCGATTTGACCATACCAGAGAAGTTCGGAAACCTGATTTTTGAGCATAGCCATTCTTTGGTCTGTGCGTTTTCCTAATTTAGACATTTTGTTCCTCCTGTGCTCTTAGTCCTCTTGGGCTTTCAAACCAAGTCCAAGGTCTTCGAGTTTCTTGACGACTTCTTCGAGTGATTTTCTGCCAAGATTTCTCACTTTGAGCATATCGTCTTCGGTACGCTTCGTGAGATCTTCGACTGTGTGAATGTTTGCACGTTTCAAACAGTTGTATGAACGCACCGAAAGGTCGAGATCTTCGACGGACATTTCGAGCACTTTCACTTTGCTGTCGGTCTGCGGTTCTACGAGAATGGACTTGTCGCCCATATTTTCGACGAGATCGACGAAAAGTTTGATGTGGTCATTCATGATTTTTGCGGCAAGCGACGTGATTTCTTTTGCGGAAGTCGTACCGTCGGTTGTCACTTCAAGCGTAAGTTTATCAAAATCGATGCTTTGTTCGACACGAGTGCTTTCAACAGCATAGTTGACTCTTACGACGGGTGTGTAAATAGAATCGATTGGAATATAACCGATGAGTTCGTGATGGTCTTTGTTTTGTGCTGCGGGGACATAACCTCTGCCGCAGTCCACAAAAATAGACATATCAATCTCAGCGCCCTCGTCCAAAGTGCAGATGATTTGGTCGGGATTCATGACTTCGATGCCGGTTGCGCATTGAATGTCACCTGCAGTGACTGCACCGACGGTGTTTGCATAGAGTTTGCATTCTTGCTTGCCGGCGGTTTCGAGACTGCTTATTGCTTTGAAACGAACAGTTTTGAGGTTGAGGATGATTTCAGTCACTTCCTCTTTTACGCCCTTGATTGTGGAGAATTCGTGATCGACTCCCGCAATCTTGATGCCGACAGCCGCAGCACCCGGAAGTGCGGAAAGAAGAATACGACGCAGGCAGTTGCCGATAGTGGTGCCGAATCCGCGTTCAAGCGGCTCGACGACGAACTTGGCATAATTTCTGCTTTCGTTCTCCGTGCAAGTTATCTTGGGACTTTTGATTTCCATCATAACTGTATCCTCCAATCAAATTATTTTGAGTACAACTCGACGATAAGGTGTTCTTGAATGTCAAGATCGATATCTTCTCTTTGGGGAAGAGCGACCACTTTGCCGGTCAAAGTTGCGTTGTCAAATTCAAGCCACTTAACAAGGCTGAGATTCTTGGTTTCTTTGACTGCCGTCCAGAGTGCGGAATCTCTCTTGTTTTCTTTGACTGCGATAACGTCGCCTGCCTTTACGAGATAGGACGGGATATCGACTGTCTTGCCGTTGACGGTGATGTGACCGTGGTTGACGATTTGGCGAGCCATTGCTCTTGAAGTGCCGAGACCGAGACGATAAACGACGTTGTCGAGACGTCTTTCGATCAAGACGAGCATGTTGTCACCGGTGACGCCGCGCATTTCGGATGCTCTGTCATAGTACATCTTGAATTGCTTTTCGGTGACGCCGTAGTAACGTTTGGTTTTTTGTTTTTCGCGAAGTTGGATGCTGTATCCGCTTGCTTTCTTTCTTCCCTTGCCGTGGTCTCCCGGAGGTGCATACTTGGTCAAGAGCGGGCATTTGGTGGAACCGCATTTTTCGCCTTTCAAATAGAGTTTGCAACCTTCGCGTCTGCAAAGACGGCAATCTGCTCCAGTATATTTAGCCATAACTTAATTCTCCTTCTTACAGTCTTCTCGCCTTGGGCGGACGGCATCCGTTGTGGGGGATCGGAGAAACGTCTTGAATGAGAGTAACTTCGATACCGACGTTGCCGAGTGCGCGGATTGCGCTTTCTCTGCCTTGACCCGGGCCTTTGACGTAAACTTCAACGCTTCTCATGCCTTGTTCGTAAGCAACTTTTGCAGCGTCTTCGCTGACCATTTGTGCTGCGAACGGAGTGGATTTACGACTGCCGCGAAGTTTGAGTTTGCCTGCGGAAGACCAGGAAACTGCGTTTCCGTTCATATCCGTGATAGTGACGATGGTGTTGTTAAAGGAAGCGTGAATGTGCACTTGACCTTTTTCAACGTGTTTGATATCTTTTCTTTTCTTAATAGCTTTTCTTGCAATACCTGCCATAGTCCGCCTCCTTATTTCTTGCTGCGGCTAACTGCGCGCTTCGGTCCCTTTCTCGTGCGGGCGTTTTGCTTTGTGTTTTGTCCGCGAACGGGAAGACCCTTTCTGTGGCGAACACCGCGATAGCAACCGATTTCCATCAATCTCTTGATATTGAGACCGACTTCTCTTTTAAGGTCGCCTTCAACGTGCAAATGTTGTTCGATGTAATCACGAATGAGAGAAACTTGATCTTCCGTCAAATCCTTGACGCGGATGTCGGGATTGATGCCGGTTTCGCTCAAAATCTTTTGAGACGTTGCAAGACCGATACCGTAAATGTAGGTAAGTCCGTATTCAACTCTCTTGTCGCGTGGGAGATCCACGCCGGCGATTCTTGCCATTTTCTACCTCCGAAATAGTGAAAAAAATGTTTTTTATATATGCCACGCATAGGTAGTTGCCGTTTTATTGTGGAATGTAGCAACCAGCCGCCCTACGCTTTTTGCCGATTTTAACTTTTGAAATTCCTTGGCGGAGCGTTGCCTTGAAACGTCAAAAGCCAAACCCATCAATCAACCTTGACGTTGTTTGTGGTTTGGATACTTTGAGCAGATAACCATAACTCTGCCGTTTCTTTTGATAACTTTGCATTTGTCGCACATAGGCTTTACACTTGGTCTGACTTTCATAGTTAAACTCCTTATTTTGCGTTGTTTTGCTTGTGACCTTTATTTGTTGCGGTAGATGATTCTGCCCTTCGTCAGGTCGTATGGCGACATTTCGATTTTCACTTTGTCGCCTTCGAGAATTCGTATGTTGTTTATACGCAACTTTCCGCCGAGATACGCCAATATTTCATGGCCGTTGCTGAGCATAACTCTGAATTGAGTTTTGGGCAAGACTTCGATGACTTTGCCTTCGGTTTCGATAACGTCTTCTTTTGACATAGAATCCCCTTTTTAGTTCTTGTTGTCATTGTAAAAACGGAGCGCGCTGAACAGTTCTGCGTCAAACACCTGCATGCCGTTTTTAAGTTTTTCCGCAATCTTTTCGAGCACGTCGCCCGTAGATTGCAAATGTTTTACGTTTTTGAGTTTCGCGTTCTTTATGTGACGCAAATCTCCGTCTGCGATTTTCACCGTGTTTTCGTCCACGATTTCAACGACCGCATAATATGCGCCTTGGTCGCGACCTGCCTTCGAATAAACGATTAGTCCCAGTTCCATAATCAAAGCGTAAGTATTTCTGCTCCGTTTTCTGTCAGAGCAACAGTGTTTTCATAATGCGCGGAAGGTTGTCCGTCGAGCGTCTCGCACTTCCAGCCGTCTTCCAGCGTCTGCCACGTCCCCATGTTGACCATCGGTTCGATTGCAAGCACCATTCCGACCTGAAGTCTCGGTCCGTGTCCCGCTCTGCCGTAGTTCGGCACCGCAGGGTCTTCGTGCATCTCTCTGCCGATTCCGTGTCCCGTCATCGACCTTACGATTCCGTATCCGCGATCTTCGCAATACACTTGAATCGCGTGGGAGATGTCTCCGAGATGTCCGCCGTCCTTGAATTGTTTCACACCTTCGAAGAAACTCTCTCTCGTCGTTTGAACGAGTCTTTGTTTTTCTTCGCTGACTTCTCCGATGAGAAACGTTCTTGCGGCGTCGGCTTGCCAGCCTTTGAACACCAATCCGCAATCGACTCCGATTATCTCGCCTTCTTTAAGTCTTCTCTCTGACGGAAAGCCGTGCACGATGACTTCGTCGATTGACGCGCATATCGTTCCGGGAAATCCGCCGTATCCGAGAAAGGAAGGGGTTGAATTGTGCTTTTTGATGTAATCGTAAGCAAATTCGTCGAGTTTCTTTGTCGATACGCCCGGTTTTGCCTTTTCTTCGAGATAAAGCAAGCAATCTCTGAGTATCGCACCCGATTGACGCATGCACTCGATTTCGGCGGGGCTTTTAATGTGTATCATTCAAGCACCTTCTTGATGTCTGCAAAGATGTCTTCCTTCGTGCCTTTTGCGACGATGTCGACTATCTTGCCTTGATTGCGATAGTATTCGATGAGCGGTTCGGTCTGTTCCTGATAAACCTTCAATCTGTTTTTCACTGTTTCGGGTTTGTCGTCGTCACGGATGAAAAGTTCCTTTCCGCAACGGGAGCAGTTGTTCTTTCCGCCGAGCATCGATACGTGGTAAGTTTCTCCGCAAACGCAAACTCTTCTGCCGCCGAGTCTCTCGATGATGACTTCAAACGGAACGTCGATGTTGATTGCCATATCGATTTTCGCGACTTTGTCAAGTGCTTCGGCTTGAGCAATGGTTCTGGGGAAACCGTCGAGTATGTAACCGTTCTTGCAGTCGTCTTGTTCGAGTCTGTCTTTCACAAGACCGATGACCACTTCGTCGGGAACGAGTCCGCCGGATTCCACGTAAGCCTTCGCTTTGAGTCCGAGCGGAGTGCCTTCCTTCATATTGCGACGGAGTATATCGCCCGTCGAGATATGGGGAACGTTGAATTCTTCGGCAATCATTGCCGCCTGAGTACCTTTTCCTGCGCCCGGAGCGCCTAATAATATAATATTTTTCATATTTATTTATTATAGCACTTTTTCACCGTGATGGCAATCAAATCGAAAAACGATTTGCGCCATCACCGAAAAAATTTGAGTTTGTTTGTCGATTCTCACTTAAGGAAGCCTTTGTAGTGCTTCATCATGATTTGAGATTCGAGTTGTTTGTTGATTTCAAGTGCAACCGAGACTACGATGAGCAAACCTGTTGCGGAGAACGAGTTTGCAAACGGAAGTGCCGGAGTTGCCCACGTGCCGTCGCCGATTGCAAGCGCACGGAACAGGAACGTCGGGATGAGCGCGATGAGCATAAGGAACACAGCGCCGAAGAGCGTCACTCTGTTATTGACTTTCTTCAAGAAGTCGCTGGTCGGTTTGCCCGCTCTGATACCGGGAATAAATCCGCCGTATTGTTGAATGTTTCTTGCAACGTCGTCCGGATTGAATTGAATCATTGCGTAGAAATAACTGAATCCGAGAATGAGCAATGCAAGAAGCACGTAGTATACCGCAGTGCCGGAGCCCATATATTGAGCGTACCAAGTCGCCGCTTCGGTGTTTGCCGCAAAGAGTTGAATGATCATTTGCGGGAACATGAGCAACGACGTTGCGAAGATTATCGGCATAACGCCGCTTCCGCCGACGCGAATGGGAATGTAGGTGGATTGACCGCCGTACATTTTGTTGCCCTTGATTTGTTTGGAGTATTGCACTGGCACTCTTCTCTCTGCACCGTCCATAAACACGATGAACACGAAGATTGCGATGACGATAAGGATAAATCCGAGAATGTTCCAGATATACGTCCAATTGTCGCCGACCATCTTGAACGAGTTTGCCATCGTGGTACCTGCAGATGCAAGGATACCGATGAAGATGATGATTGAAGTGCCGTTTCCGATGCCGTATTCGGTGATTCTTTCGCTAAGCCACATGACCATAACGCTGCCTGCGACCAAAAGAACTATCGTAAGCGCCATCGTGAGAATTGCGTTGTCTTGACCGTTTTCAAACGGGAATATCGGGCGGATATACGCTTTGAATCCGACCACGATACCGATTGCTTGAACTACTGCAAGCACAATCGCGACTATTCTCGTGATTTGCGTAAGTTTTTGTCTGCCTTCATCGCCTTCTTTTGACAATCTTTCGAGTGCCGGAATGACCAATGCAAGCAATTGCATGATAATCGACGAGTTGATGAACGGCAAGACACCTAGCGCAAATATCGTCGCGTTTGCCATTGAGCCGCCCGACAGGATATTCAGAAGTCCGAGAAAGTCTGAATTCTGTTCGGTAAACGCTTGCGTCAATGCAGTCGCGTCAAACGTGGGAACCGGTATATAGCAACCGACTCTGTACACGAGAATGAGAGCAAGGGTGAGCCAAATCTTCACCCTTATCTCTTTCGATTTGAATGCGTTTTTGAGTGTCTCAAACATTATAGCACCTCTACTGTGCCGCCTGCCTTTTCGATTTTTTCAACTGCAGACGCGGTGAATTTGTTGGCTTTGATTGTAAGTTTCTTTTCAAGTTCGCCATTGCCGAGAACTTTAAGTCCGTAAGGCTCGACTTTCTTGATAATACCGCTTGCAACAAGTTCATCTATACCGACAACTGCTCCGTCTTCGAATCTGTTGAAGACGTCGATATTGACTTGGTTGTAGACATGTGCGAATCTCTTGTTGTTGAAACCGATCTTCGGAAGTCTTCTGGTCATCGGCATTTGGCCGCCTTCAAAGTTAGGACGAACGCCGCCACCGCTTCTTGCCCATTGACCTTTATGTCCGCGAGTAGATGTTTTGCCCATTCCGGAGCCGACGCCGCGACCGATTCTCTTGGTAGCGGTTCTTGCGCCTTCTGCGGGCTTGATGTCTTGAATATTCATAAGGCTTTCTCCTTAAACTTCTTCAACCTTTACAAGGTGAGAAACTTTGGCGATTTTTCCGCGAACGCAAGCGTCGTCAACGAAGACTCTCGCAGTGCCGATTTTGTGCAATCCGAGTGCTTCGAGATTCGCTTTTTGGTTCTTAAGAATGCCGTTGGCGCTCTTCACGAGAGTGACTTTGATGGATTTTACTTCTGCTTGTGCAGTTGCTTTCTTTGCCATAGTAGTACGCCCCCTTTATTAGTCTGCCACGACGTCTACGCCGCGAAGTTGTGCGATTTCGTCTGCGTTGCGAAGGCTGAGAAGTCCTTCGAGCGTTGCTTTCGCACTGTTAATCGGGTTGTTCGAGCCGAGAGACTTGGTTCTGATGTCTTTGACACCTGCGACTTCGAGAACGATACGCACTGCGCCGCCCGCGATAACGCCGGTACCTTCTTCAGCAGGAAGAAGAAGAACTTGTCCACGACCGAACTTGCCGGTTGTTGCATGGGGAATTGTGTTGCCTTTCAAAGAAACAGTCACGAGATTGCGTTTTGCAAGTTGGGTTGCTTTCTCGATTGCTTCGGGAACTTCAGCCGCCTTGCCCGTGCCGATACCGACTTTGCCGTTGCCGTCACCGACCACGACGAGTGCGGAGAAACGCATGTTTCTGCCGCCTTTGACGGTCTTGCTGACGCGGTTGACTGCGATGAGTTTCTTGGTCAAACCGTCGTTCTCTTCTCTGTTTCTATCGTTTCTTCTATCACGATTTTCTGCCATAATTCCTCCGATTAAAACTCAAGACCGGCTTCTCTTGCGCCGTCGGCGAGAGATTGAACTCTGCCGGTGTAAAGATAGCCGCCTCTGTCGAACACGACTTCTTTGATGCCGAGATTTTGAGCCTTTTCAGCAATTGCCGCACCGACAACTTTTGCCGCTTCGCTCTTGGAAAGGTCTGCAACTTTCGCTGCGACGTCTTTTTCGAGAGTGCTTGCTGCGCAAAGGGTGTGTCCCTTCACGTCGTCGATGATTTGAGCATAGATATGGTTTGTGCTTCTGTACACGCTGAGACGGGGTCTTTCGGCAGTGCCGCTGACTTTCTTTCT
>CALGEU010000090.1 GCA_937881285.1 uncultured Clostridia bacterium
AGTGCGAAGAACAACATCGGCGGTGTGGTCGGCTTCGCATCTTCGACGTCGCTTGACGGACAGCAGAATGCGGCAGGAAAGAACAACAAGATTGAAATCACCGACAACGTTGTGACCAAAGCGGAACTTTGTGCATTTGATGCAACTGATGCCGGCAAAGTTTACAATGAAAAATCACCTAACGGACACAAGGATATAGGCACAAAGGTCGGCGGAGTGCTCGGATACAGCGACGAGTATATTGCCGTTATTATCTCCGGTTGCACGGTCGGCACGGATTCGACAAGCAGTGATGTGACTATAACAGGCGAAAACGCAATCGGCGGCATCGCAGGCGCAATGCCGAACGCCATCAACGAAATCAAAGACTGCGCCGTCAAGGCATCAACGCTTATTCAGCGCGGAAATTCTTGGGGTAATGTCGAAAACGTCAGCGATAAGAGCGCAGGCGACGGCGGTGACCACGGCACTGCAATCGGCGGTATCGTCGGCTATACCTATCACAATTCAGCCGAAAACGCTGTGACAACTACTCTCAGCGGCAACATTTCTTTCGCAGGAAAAATCAATATAGATTATCCGACGCAAGACGACGCTGTGCGCAACGTAGGCGGCATCTTTGGCGATATGGCTTCGGGTGCTTCGTTCGCAACTGGCGCAGTCATCAACGTCACTGGTACTATAAGCGTAAATGACGATATAAAGACGGACAATCAAAACGCTGACAATTCTGGCGTTCGCAACATCGGCGGCGTTGCTGGCAGAACTCGCGACGTCGCGTTCAGCGGCGACTTCACGGTGAGCGCAAATATCGTTATTCCCAACGCGTACAACGTTGGCGGATTTATCGGCAGAAACCGCGGTGAAGTCAATATCCTTGCGGACAACACCGTCATCAAGATTGGCGGCACGCTCAAAGGTTCGCACGGCGTGGGCGGATTTATCGGCAACAACGACGCGGATAACGGCGCAATTCTTTATATCGGCGCAAACGAGTATCGTCGTACGAGATATGAAAAACCGCTTTCAATCGAGATAAGCCAAGGCGCGACGATTTCGGCAAGCGGAGACAACGTCGGCGGTATCGTCGGCAACAACGCGTCCGTTGACGGCACGGGCATAGGCTCGATTCAAATCGTCAAGGGAAGCATAACAAACAACGGCACGGTTTCGGGCGCAAACGCGGTCGGCGGAATCATCGGCAACAACAACGCAGGTTTGGTGACCGGCGGCGGAACGGGCTCGGATGCCGTGAAAAAACTCACAATCGTAAACGGCGGCGCAGTGAGCGGCAACAATTATGTCGGCGGTGTTATCGGCAAACTCAATCGCGGTACTATCGCAGGCACGTTTGTCAACAACGGCGACGTCACGGGCAAACTGTTCGTGGGCGGCTCTATCGGTTACGTTGCGTTTGACGCGGTCATCACCGTTGCAGGCGGAGTTGCCACCGAGTTTAAGAACGGCGCGAAAGAAGACGCATACACCGCTTCGGGCGAAGCACTTACGGCAGACGGAGACACCGTTGCACAAGGCGTCGGCTCTGTTTCGGGCGAAGCGTACGTGGGCGGTTCAATCGGCATATTGCTCGGCAAAATCACCGGTACGGCGGAAGCAAAAGTCATATTTACTTCAAGCGGTAAAGTGAACGCAACGGCAGCCGCAGGTTATCTCGGCGGCTCAATCGGCGCACTCGCAGGCGAAGTTTCATATACGCAATTCATCAGCAGCGGCGACAATATGTCCGACATAGACGCAATTACGGCAGTCGGCGGTTCGGTGGGCTTCATCGGCGCACCCACTCCGTTGCTCAAAGCAAATTGCAACAAAGAATACGCAATCGACCTTTCTGACGTCAAGATAACCGTCGTAGACTCACACTTCGAGTCCAACGGAAACGTTAAACTCACCGGCAACAGTGCACAAATCGCAGAAGCGAAAAAGAACGATGACGGCAGTGAAAAAGGCGAGTTTGAGTGGGGCGGCGTCGGCGGCGCAATCGGCGTCATCGCAGGTGTGTCCAACGGATTCAACGGCGGCGACGACTGGAAAAACAACACTTATTACGCAGAAGGCAACGTCACCGCACCCGGTATCTACAACGTGGGCGGCATCGTCGGCTTTATCCGCGCAAACGGCATAAAAATCAACAACTTGCTTGCATACGACATCACGGTTGACGGCGCAACCAACGTCGGCGGCATCATCGGCTCGACGATAGGCACGGGCACGGTCATCGAATATGCGTTCTCAATCAGTTCTACAGACGGAACGGGCTTGTTCACGGCATCCGACGTAGGCGGTCAGGCAGGCGGCATCATCGGCAAGGCGGCAGACGACACCGACGCAAGCACTTCGTACTGGGTCAAAGGCTACAAGAACGCGGAACTTGCAGGAACGGACGCGTCAAGACTTAAAGACACGCTCGGTCTTTACACCGCAATCACGGAAAAGATTCAGAACTCGGACGGCACGTACACGACGGTTATATTCACGAAAGAACTTGTCGGCACAACAGCCGAAGACGGTTCTGCAGTCACCGAAAACGCCGTTTATCCCACGCCGTACGACTATATCGACGCAGTCGGCGCACATAAGGTGAACGAAAAGACCGTTACGCTCGAAGATACGTATACAACCGACGAGACGGGCACAATCACCAAGCGTGATTGGACGTGGTATTTCGGCACTTATTATACAAACGCGGAATTTGCAAACGACACGTGGGTTTTGAAGAAGCCCAACTGGAAAGCGTATTCTACAGGCACGGAGCAGACGGGCTGGTATTTCGTGTACGCAAACGACACCGTAACAGACGATATAGTCGGCACGGTTGATGCGGCGCATAAGTCTGCAACGGCGGCAAATCTCAATGATAAAGACTTCTGGAAACGCATTGCAAACGCATACACCAACGAAGAACGTAAAAACGGCGACGACGTGCGTGAAATCTATTCGACAATCGTCAGCAGTATAGACGCGGACAACACGGTTTCGGGCGGCGGCTTGCTTCTTGAAAACAACTTGTATGCAACCGCAACTGCGGCAAACGATAACAAGAGCGGATATTATCTTTATATCGCATCTTCCGGCACGTCACGTCCAACCGCAATCCACGGCACGAACGACGGTAAGTTCTATATCCAAATCAACACCGCAATAGACAAAACCACGATTGCAAAGAACGTCGCGGTGTATTATCGTTCATTCGCAATGGGCAGCGCGCTCACCTACAACGGATATTCGCGTTTTGCTCCGATAAGTCTGCAAAAGGATATACCGGCAGAACCCGGCATAACCGACGGCAAGACCGACGCAAGCAAGAAGAATACTTATGCGTACAGCACAACGTTGGTTGGCACGACGGAAGCAAGATACGTCGGTTCGTACAAGTCCAACGTGTTCGTGTACTATTATGACGACGCAGGAAAAGCATACAAAGTCGGCGGTATAAAAGAAGGTCAATGGAAGATTAAGCAACGTGTTCTGACAATGTCCACAGAAGGTACGACTTCTGCAACGTACGGTGACGACAATATCGCAACGACGGTCTATATTGATAATATCGTTTCTGAAGATATTAATAAATTAGAGTTTGTTTTAAGCGTCACTGACAGTGAGAATGTGACGATAAAGTATGGCGTGCGCGATTGGTCAAGCAACGGCGTTAGCATTGCATTGGTGTCTTCCGACGCAAGCAAATCTTTGAGCGGTACAGACGCGAATTTCAACATCGGTGAAATAGACAAAACTACCTACAAGTTGAAATTCACAGTGAAATTCACAAACGCGAAGAAATACTCTTTGAGCGTTGCTTTGGCAGATAACGCACTTGCAAAGAATTATTCTTTGAGTAATGCAGAGAAAGACATCGAAGTCAAGAGAAAAGAATTGACCATCTCCGGTCCTGTCGGTGGAACTAATGACGGCGGAAAAGCAGAAGTGACGTACGACGGCAACTCGCACGGAGCAACTTGGACTGTAAACGGAATAGTTAACAAACAAGGTTACAACGACACACTTACCAGCGTTTTGTCAGTATTCAATCCGCAATTCGTTGCAAGAATCAGAAAAGATCCTAACAAGGAAGAGTATTTAGCGCCTGAAAGTTTCTCGTTGGTGCAAAAGGGTACTGCAACCGTAAATAACAGAACGATAGAATTCGGCTATAGCGATAATGCAAATACAATACTATTCAGTGGCGCAATAGACGCAGGCAACTATTATCTTGCGTTTACAAATTGCGACGACAATTCAAGCAATCCGTCCAACTACTATATCAAGTATAGCGGAAAGGAAGATTATTCGCCAAACAGACCGAAATCTAACAGTTTCACAATAAGCACGAATATGCTTACTGTGACATGGACTTCGTCATCGGCATCACACGTATACGATCCTAACAAGAAAGGCGTTCTTGAAGCAAAAGTCGTGGCAAAAGATGCGATAAACGATTTCAAAGCGTTTGTAGAAAAGTATTTTGTTACAAGTTGGACAAGTTCGCTGAAAGGAACTAATATTGCCATAAGCGCGCAAAGCGATAATAAGACCGCAACGATAACGTTTACAACCGACGTAAATGCAGGTAGTTATACCGCAAACATTAAAGTCAACGATAGAACGGATCAGGATATCATCAACTGCGGTTGCGATATGAAGACTCCGTCGAAGATTTACAAGATCGACAAAAAGACGATAACCTTGTCTTTCAAGGATGATAATGCGAATACGGTAGGCACTTATATTTATAACACGGCCGTTCAAGGTCTTAAGACGATTTCGATAAGCGGATTGTATAGCGGTGAAACGATAGAATACGATATAGCAATTTCGTCAAACGATGCAAAAGTGCAGTACAAAGGAAAGTCGTATTCAAAACTTAAAAACTCCGGTTCCGCAGATTTGTCGGGCAGAGATTGGATCAACGCAGGCACGTACAAGGTAACATTGACTCTTAGAACCGATACTGCATCGAACAACTATCAGTTGGTTCAAAATGACACAAACCGAGTTGCGACTGCACAATGGACAATTGAGCAGAAAGAAATTAAGCTCAATAGCGTCAGCATGAGCAACGTCACTTATGACGCACAACAACATAAGCCTTCGTTCAACTTGACGATAGATTCGTCCGGCGCTTCTTCAAACGGCGCATATAAGTGGAAAAACGATACTATAACGATCAATTATAAGAGCGGATCGAGCGTAGCACAGGCATTTGTAAACGCAGGTAAATACAACGTGTCAGTTGCAGCCGATGCTATCACTGCAACACGCGATAATATTGATACTACGGCAAACTATATTGTTGACAGTGCAAGTGCGAATGCCATTTCGTTTGAAATCTACGCAAGAGAAATCACGCTCGTTTGGAAGACTGACGTAACGTCGTTTGTTTATAGCGGAAACGCTCAAGGACTTACGGTTAGCGGAGCGACATCAACAGGGATGACGCACAAAGTGTCGAATTCCACGCTTGACAGTGTGACTATTGAAGGTTGCGGCGACGATACGATCACCGTTGTATTGAGTGGCAAACAGACAAACGCTGGCAGCAATTATAAAATGACTTACGTTTCTCACACCGCAAACGGAACCAACTTTGGCGAACAGTCTGACGGAAACAACTATACGTTTGCAGATGCAGAGAAAGCTAGTGCGCCGTATGAGATAACGCCGTCTAAATTGACGATCAAATCGGTTGGCGGAAGTACGACGAAAGTATATGATGCAACTATGTCCGTAACCGATATAAGCACTATTACGTTTGTCATCGAGTCTTCAAACGGTGGTGCAAACGGAAGCACAGGATACTTTACGTTCACCGGTCTTTACGACAACAAAAACGTAGGTACCGGAAAGACCGTTACGCTTACGTTTACGTTCAATAAGCCGAACGGAAATTACGTTGTTAATGACGAAGAACTTAATGGCGATGGTAAAATCGAAAGAATTATTTCAACTGGCACGATAACTCCGAAAGAACTCGAAGTCAAACTCGACAAGTTGCGTTCGGGCAAGGCTACGAGAGTGTACAACGGCGATACGTTGTACGGCGGTGTAGGTGCGGTTTATTCCGGCGGAACGAGCGCACGCAGTGCGGTTTATCGTTCGGGCGAAGGCTTCGTCGTGAACGGATTCCCGACGGCCGAACAGAGCGGAACGGTTACGATAAGCGCGAATTACAAAGAAGCGGAAACAAAACGTAGCATGTTCGACTCGTACGTCAACTTTGTGTACGGCGATGACGCAAACGGTTATCAAAAGGGCACTTATACGTCGGGATATTTCAAGACGCTCGTGTTCTCGATAAGCGGAACTTGCGCGGGCAACTACACGTTTACGGTCACCAACGGAAGCGAAGCGTACAGCGATACCGTAGGTTCGGCAACGCAAACGGTCACCGTATACGACTCGCGCGACGAACAAAACAAGGATAAACGTCCGTCAAGCGCAGGAAATATCAATATCGAAATCACCGTCAAGTCGTTCAAGGTGGAATACACCAACACGTCGCAGAGTTACGCAAACTCAGACAACACCTACAACACGGACTGGAAGCCCGTCGAAGCAACCAAGACTCCCGACGGCACGAAAGTCACGGTGCTCAACGGTTGGATGTACGAAAACGGCGAAAGCGGCGCGATGAAAGTGTACAAGGCGTACACGGTCATTCGCGGTCGTATGGGATACAAACAGTTGTCCGCGCAAGTGTCGGGCGAGAAGGGAATGGAACTCAACTACAACATGAGCAATCAACCCATTCTTACGATAGGCTATTTCGTTGACAACACGGACTTTGAAATCGGTTCGATTGCAAGCCTTATGATTGCTTCGTATTACTGGTATGCGTCGCAACATCAAGATGCGCCCGACTTCAACCCGATTATTTCGGCAGGTTCGGACTGGATTTCAATCGTGACGAACACCGATTACGGCACGGGCGATTTCAGAGACAATAAGCCTACCGACGCGCCCGAAGATTGCAACAGTTGGGACGATTACTTTGCGTATATCGAACAGAAAGAAAACGTAACCGTGTTCCTGAACGAATACGAAGGCAATTCCTGGGGTTATTACAAGACCACGCAATCGACGAGCGATAAGACGTACACGTCGTTCAAGCAGACTGCGGATATAAGCGGCATCGTCACACAGACAGATATAGAAATTCTCAACAGTTTCTTCACGGTTTACACGTTTGCCGACGACGGCACGGCAACCACGGTTCAGAAGACTTGGGGTGTTGGCGGAGAGTATATCACCAACTTCGCAAAACCGAGCGTAGGCAACGTGCTTACGGCACTCGGAAGCGTGTTTGTGTCAACGGCGGACGGATTCGGCGGAACGTACAACGGCAACGGCTACGTCATCGAATATCTCAATATCTTCGGATATGCGGGAGCAGAACAGAACGTCGGTATGTTTGACAAGATAGGCAACGGCTCGGTGAGCGGATTGCATCTTAGCAACGTCACGATAAGCGCAAACGGCGGTAACGTCGGCGGTATTGCGGGCGAGATTCTCGCAGGAGAAGTAGCAGGCAGCGACGTGAGCAACGTATCTTTCCACGGCTCGATAACCGTGAGCGGAATCGGTAACGTCGGCGGACTCTTCGGCAAGAGCGCGAGAAATATCGATAAAGCGATCGTTCTCGGAACTATCACCGCAAACGGCGGCAACGTCGCAGGTGTGGTTGGCAGTATGTCGGGCAAACTTTCAAACGTCGTATCGCTCATGCAAGTGGACGCATCGGGCACTGTCGCGCCTATCGCAAACGGCGGAACAGTGGACAATGATTCGGTGTTCTATCTTGCCAACGCGGTTTGGAGCAAAGACGGCAACGGAAAGATAGCCTTTGTCGGCGGAAACGGCACTGCAAAGTCTTACGCAGAGTTGATGAACGGCTCGATAAGTGGATACGGCGCAAACAAATATTATTACTCCGCTGCGGATTCCAACGGCAATACAAAGGGTGTTTACGACGTGATTGACGACGTTGCGCTCACGAGTATAGACGTGGAACAAAAATCTAATCCGCGCCAGAGCATGAGATTGAGAGACGTCGTTGACGTGTATCTGCTCATGTATTCGCTCTCCGAAAC
>CALGEU010000091.1 GCA_937881285.1 uncultured Clostridia bacterium
TATCGTCACAATCACAGTCGTCATCGTCGCAGTGGCAACCGCAATCTTCGTCGTCACAATCGTCATCGTCGCAGTCATCGTGATTATGCTCGGATGACGAGTTGAAATAGTCTTCAAAAGGTGATTTGCGGCTTTCTTCGTCCACTTCGTCAAGCCCTTTCAAAAAGCGATAGAACGGGTCGTCCGAGAAGTCTTGTTTCAAGTCGAAATCACCGCCGAGTTCTTCAACCGCATTGCGAAGTTCCATATATTCGTTGTAATTCGGCTCGTAATTCTCGCAGAAAGTTTTCAGCACTTCAACGCCCTGTTCGTCTCCGTATGCGCCGATAAGTCTTGCAAAAAGCGCAACGTCTTCGCCTTTGTAGAGATAACTCACGAGCCCCATGAAAATCGCTTTGTTGCCCTTGTATTCGGCAAGCACTTCCATGAGCATTTTGCCCGTTTCGCCGTCGAGAGAATAGATTTTGTCAATCATATCTTCAAGAATAGGCTCACAGTCTTCTAAAAGATATTCGTATGCTTCCAGTCTTTCCGAATACGGATTGTCTTCGTCAAGCATTGCGGAAAGCATTTCGAGCATTTCGTCTTTGGTTTTTTCGTGAATATCGTCTGCAAGTTCAACCGCAGTGTTTTCGTTTTTTATCGTTTCATTCTTGTCCGCCATCTTCAGCACCGTCCTTATCGTCGATTTCCGAGCCGTCGTCGTCTCCGAAAATGATTTTGTAATATTTGTCGAACGTCTTTTCGTTCAGACCGTATCTTTCTATCGTAACTTGTCTCATATCCGGTCCGTCTTCTTCGTACACTTTGCAAAGAAGCACGCCCACGAGCGTTCGCATACTCTTCATCGTTGCGATTTTAAGACCGCTCAAACGCGAATACTTAACTTTCCCGTTGTCGTCGAGCGTCACGAGCGAATTCACGATATTCGTAAGTTCGGCAAGATAGATATTCGGCTCTTCGTCCGTATAAACGATGTCCGATACGCAATACCCCACCGCCGAATGCAAAACGTTCGGCAATTTGAAAAACGATCTCGGCAAAGTGACGTTTATGCTCTTGAATCTGTCCTGCGCCACGATGTCGAAGGAAAAACGGAATCGATTTTCGGGCATAAGGCAGAATATAAGTCTTGACGCAAGTTCAAACGACAAATCGGCGGATATGAGTTGCTCTCTGACAAAATCTTCCGCCCACGCGCACCTGACCATAGCCAAACGGTCGACTATGAGCAATTTGAGTTTCTCGTTGTCGTCAACGAAAGCCCATTTTATTATCTTTTTCAGTTCGAGCGCGTCCTTGTCTTCGCTGTCGAGAATAACCGCGATGTCCGCGGGCGACATTTTGAGAAAAGCGTCAAGCAATTTGTATCTTGCGATTTTTTCAACGTACGGCAAACTCATCGAATATGCCACGCCGCTTGGCTCTGTGTCGTACAATTCGAGATAATAATCCGCGGGAGAGAACTCTCCGAAGACGGTACGCACTTTGTGCATGACTTTTTTTGCTTCTGCTTTCTGTCCGAGATTGTACAAAGCCTGCGACAGCCAAACCATCATGTTTTGTTGCAAGTCGGTCTTCTCTATCATCTTTTTCGTGTATTTCACGACCTGCGCATGCACTTCGAGATTGACAAGTAGCGGCAATATTATGAGAATGTCTTCGACTTTGTCGTATTCTTTTTGGAGAATGTTGTCGAGCACGGCGTACGCTTCGGGCATTTTCTCTTCCATGAGATAAGCCGTTGCGAGCGCGCATTTGACGGAAAGATTGTCCCCGTCTTCTTCAAGCATCTTCTGCGCGTTGACAATCACGCTGTCAACGTCGTTTTTCATCATCAGCGCAACAAGCACCAGATGATTTGCCGCACCTTTGCATTTCGATTCTTTGGGTATTTCGTCAACGACCGCAATCGCTTCGTCGAATTTTCTGTCTCTTACGAGTTCATACGCCTGTTCTATGAGCGTCTCGTAATAATCTTCTCCGCGCGGATACACCACTCTGAACTCGCCTTCTTCCTTGACGGGTTCGCCGTATCCTTCGGGTATCTGAATATCGTAGGCGTCTGCGATGTCTCTTAAATAATACTCGGCAACGTCGGGCAGATTAAGGTCTGCGAAATTCATTGCGAGTTGATAAAAAATGCGCCCTTTGTCTTCTTCGTCCGGATGCTCGGACAAAGACTTAAAAAGGGGCGCATTTGAAATTTCCCACGCTCCCAAAGACGCATAAACGACGGAAAGTGCAAGCGACGCGTCGACATAGCGCGCGTCAAGTGACAACGCCTTGTCGAGATACGTGATGCTTTGTTCGGTTTCGCCCTTTGAAAACGCCGAATCGGCAAGGCTCAGATAATCTTCTTTTGAGAGATTAAATCCCAGTATCTTCGCCATTATTTTTTCTTTTTCTTCTTAGGATTTTGATAGGGTTTTTGTGCGGTGTTTTTCTTCTTTTGGTTGCCTGCGTTTTTAACTTGTCCGTTCGTTTGCGGATTTTGTTTTGCCGCTCTGCGTTTTTCGATTTGTTCGCTCTTGTCCTGTTCTGCCTTTCTGTTGTGGCATTTCACCATGCCGCGATCGACCATTGCGATCCAGCAAAGAGCCATAAACGTGCAGCCGAGAAGTGCCATTGCCGCATAAATGATGAAGCCAAGGAAGTTGTTGACCGCGCAAAGTCCGAGCGGAAGCGCACTGACGATTGCCACCACGGGGACGATGACGAGATTGTTTGCGATTATGACAAGCGCGTTTTTGAAGCACTGCCAGAAAGTGAGTTCATAGGAAGTGAAAAGCCCCATCATCGTGATAGGAACAAGCATAAGCGGTGCGCCGAAAACCCACGTGAACACCACTGCGCAATATGCGCCTGCGCCTGCCGTGCCGAGCGTTTGTTGTTCGAGAAGGTAAAGCAAAGACTCAACCATGCCGAGTCCGATGACCACCATGCAAAGACCTGCGATGAAGAACTTCCACCAGTATTTTGCAAAGCCCATCCAGAACGTCTTTGCAAAGTTTTTGTAATAGTCCTGATAATAACTGCGTTTTGCGCAATAGAACAAGCCCGAAAGACCGAGCGACGCAAAAAGAAGGCATGCGCCGTACATTGCCATAAGCGGCATTTTCACGTTACGGTAAAGACTTGCGACGCTCACTGCAATGCTGTCTCCGCCGCCCGGGAAACCGACGCCGATGTTGCCCATAAAGTTGTACGTTCCGCCGACGACGAGATTCTGGAAATAACCGGAGAACCACGCGTATATCACGATAAACGGAATCGTAAACAAAAGGAAGAAAAGCGCGGACCTGAAAAGAAGTCCCATTTCGCCGCGCATAACCGCCGTCGCTCTTCCGAAGAAGGTGTCGGGATAATCTTTCTGCGGGTGCGCTTCAACGAGTCCCGCGACTATAGTTTTCTGTTTCTCTTCCGGCTCTTTGCGCACCTGTGCGTCCGTAAAGAGTTTTGCGAGCAACAGTTTTTTTGGTTTTTCGGGCAAGGAGTATGCCGAATTCGTATTGTTGTTTGCCATTGATGACTCCTATTTTGCCATAGTTACATTTGATTATACATTATTGAAAAGCAAATATCAATTAAATAACTAAAATATTTCGTGCGTGTGAGAATGCACGCATGCTCGATTTTGCGCATATCATATACAAAATGACAAATAAAACGCAATGAATTGACATTTTGCTCCGTCGATGTTAAATTTTTTACGTACAAACTCGTACATACTAGACTTGGAGGCTATATGAAAAAATTTAACGTCGCCGTGGTCGGCGCAACCGGCATGGTCGGAAACAAATTTCTTGAAGTTCTCACCGAGAAGCAACTTCCCGTTGACAATTATTATCTTTTCGCGTCCGCAAAGAGCGCGGGCAAAAAAATTCAATTCATGGGCAAAGAGCACACGGTGATAGAACTCACCAAAGACAACGTTGCGGCTTTGGACGGAAAGGTCGATTTCGCACTCTTCTCTGCAGGCGGCGCGGTGTCCAAAGAGTTCGCTCCCGAGTTTGTAAAAATCGGCGCAACAGTCGTTGACAACTCGTCTCAATGGAGAATGTACGACGACGTACCGCTCGTAGTTCCGGAAGTCAATCCCGAAGACGTTGAGTGGAATCACGGCATAATCGCAAACCCGAATTGCTCCACCATTCAGGCGGTCGTCGCACTCAAACCGCTTTACGACGCTTTCGGAATAAAGCGTATCGTATACTCCACCTATCAGGCAGTGTCGGGCGCAGGCGTTCAGGGATACAACGACCTTAAAGATGGAATAAACGGAGTCGCACCCAAGAAATTTCCGCACCCGATTGCGTTCAATATGCTCCCGCATATCGACGTGTTCATGGACGACGGATACACCAAAGAAGAGTGGAAAATGATTGAAGAAACCAAGAAAATTTTGCACGACAAGACTTTGCGCGTAACCGCGACAACCGTGCGAGTTCCTGTGTTCTACGGTCATTCCGAGTCGATAAACGTCGAGTTCTGCAAAAACACGACGAGAAACGAAGTGAAAAAAGTGCTTGAAAACGGCAAAGGAATCATTGTCATGGACGAGCCTGAAAACAACGTCTACCCCACTCCGCTAGACTGCGAAAACCACGACGAAGTGTACGTCGGAAGAATCCGTATGGACGCAAGCGTAGAAAGCGGCGCGAACATTTGGGTCGTTGCGGACAACATAAGAAAAGGTGCGGCAACCAACGCCGTGCAAATCGTCGAACTGCTGATAAAGAGAGCGTCTGAGAATTGACGCAAATATCTCGGGGAGAGAAAAAAACATGATCTTCAAAGGCACGGCGACGGCACTCGTCACCCCCTTTACCGAAGACGACGGAGTGGACGTTTCCGCTCTTGAAAGAATAGTCGAATATCAGATTGAAAACGGAGTGGACGCGCTCGTTGCGCTCGGCACGACGGGCGAGCCTGCCACGATGTCGAAACGAGAAAAAGAACTCGTGCTGAAAACGGTTGTCAAAAAGGCAAAAGGGACTTTGCCGATAATCGTCGGCGCAGGCTCGAACGACACGAAAACCGCAATCGAAAATTGTGCTTTTGCACAAGACAACGGCGCGGACGCTTTGCTTATCGTCACCCCGTATTACAACAAATGCACGCAAGAAGGACTCGTCGGACATTTCGGCAAAATTACCGAGTCGACGAGTCTTCCTATACTGCTCTACAACGTGCCGTCAAGAACGGGCGTGAATATGTTGCCTGAAACTTTCGGCGAACTTCTGAAAATCCCGAATATCGTCGGAGTGAAAGAAGCAAGCGGCAATATGGAGCAAATCGAAAAATGCATTGCGATTGCAGGCGAAAACGCGCAGGTTGTGAGCGGAGACGACGCTCTCACCGTTCCTACGATTGCAATGGGCGGCACGGGCGTTATAAGCGTTGCAAGCAACGTCTGCCCTGCCTACGTCTCAAATATGACGCGCTGTGCGCTTGACGGCGACTTTGACAAGGCAAGACGAATGCAACTTGCGTTGTTGCCGCTCATATCCGCATTGTTTTGTGAAGTCAATCCCATACCCGTGAAATCGGTAATGCACTCGCTGGGATTTTGCTCACCGCGCATGCGCCTGCCGCTCACCGAAATGACCGCAAAAAACGCGAAACGATTCAGCGACTTGCTTCGCGAATTCATATAATCCGAAATAGCGGCATTTATTGACAATAAGAATTGCCTTATGCGAAAAGCATTCACTGTAACGGCAACGTAAATGACAAAACGATTTCCGAATAGCGCGTTGTAAAAAGCTTATAAAACCGAATTTGAAAAGGCGAGAGCGTTTGCTCTCGCCTTTTTCATTTGAACTATAGTTTGTATTTATTTAAACTATCGTGTTGCAGCATTACGCTTTGCTAGGTGCGACGGTCAACGAATCACATCCGTAGAAAGCGTCTTTGCCGACGGTGACAAGTCCGTTTGAATCGCTGAACACAAAGGATGTGAGTGCTTTGTCATTCTTGAAGCAGTTTGCGCCGATTGTCTTCAATGCGGAGCATACCGTGACGCTTACAAGTTTCGTGCAGCCTTCAAACGCACTGTTGTTGAGTTCCGCAAGAGCGGTGTTCTTGCTCAAATCGATGCTTTCGAGACCGCTTCCCGCAAATGCGTTCACGCCGATGTAGGTCAAGCCCGTCGCGTGCGTCAAATCGATTGATTTAAGGCTTATGCAGTTTTCAAACGCACTTGCACCGATATACGTAACGCTTTCGCTTACGTATTGTTCGGTCGAGAGCATTATGCCCCTGTCGCTTGCATAGATGACAGGCTCGATTGCCGTGCCGTGCGCTTCGCCTTCGACTTCGCTCTTGCGATAAATCGTGAAGAGATTGTAAATCGTGTCGGGCAGGAACAATTCCACGTCGACGCTGTCAATCACGAGACCGTCTTTGATTTGAACGACGTCGTAAATGACTTCTCCGTTTTCGCCGTCAACGACGTATTGCGAACCGATTGCAAGCACTTCGCCGATTTCGATGCCGTCGAGATTTGCGACCTTGACTTCGTGAATTACTACGCCGTCGCCTTCTCTTGTGGAGAGAATTTCAAAGTTTGCTTCGGTGAGCGGAGCAAATTCCGTGTCGTTTCTCTTGACCGTGTATACGTTTTCAAGCAGTGAGCAGCCTGCAAACGTTCTTGCATTGATGTATTCGATATTTGCGGACAAATACACCGCTTTGAGAGACGTGAAGTTTTCAAACACGCCGCTTGTTGCGGACATATCGCCGAGTTGCGTAATCTTGTACACTTCACCGTTTATTGTTGCGGTGGCGGGAAGAACGATTGTATCGGCAGTCTTTGCGGAGCATTTGACGATTCTTGCGGTCATTTCTCTCTCATCGATGATTTCGTAATCGAAGATGCTTGCGTCCGCTTCGAGAATGACGGAGTACACGATTGTCTGAACGATGGGTTCGACCGCGTCCGCCTTGCTGTATCTGATACGCAAAGTGTGCATACCGAGTTTTGCGGTGTTGACAACCATCGTGGATATGCCGTCGACCGCGATAATATCGAAGTTGCTCGTGCGCAAAACTTTCTCAACCTTTATTCCGTCTTGTCCCACGAGATTGACCGTGAAGTTTGCAAAATAGGTTGCGGAGTTGCCGTTGAGCGGAATGGAAACCGCGCTCTTTTGCTCGATTGCCATAAACTTTGATTCTTGCACCGCATACTTGATTTTGAATTTGTAAATGCCGATGTCGTAGAAGTTGACCGTGAACGTCGCTTCGGATTCTATCGTCGGCTTAAGTGTATTGAACTCTGCAATCTGGCTGTGCGAAACGTGAATTCTGTGAGTTTCGCCGTCAACGTCGCGATAGCAGAAGTACACGTCAACGCCCGTGTTGGACGTATAGAACGTCGGATACGGAGCGTCTGCAACCTGACCTTCGAAGCCTTCGAACCAGAACGCCGAATTTTCGGAAGTCTTGCCCGTTGCGTCGATAACGGTTTCGTTGGACGGATATTTGTCAACGTTTGACGTAAAGAACGAATTCATTGACGAATCGTCGATTGCGTCGGTGACAGTGATGACGAACAGATGCTCGTCTCCGCCGTTGATTTCGCAACCTTTGGTCTTGCCGTCGTAAGTGAACGTGACGACGTATTTTTCAACGCCTTCTTCGTAGAGATAACCGAATTGTTCGTCGCCCTTCTGCACGAGAACGAGTTGCACTTCGTTTTTGGCGCAATCAAGAGTTTCGTATCTCACAACGCCTGTATTGCCCAAAATCACGAGCGCGTTGTCAATGGTTTCGCCGTATGCGAGCGTAAACGGATTGCCGCCTGCGACCGTGCGCAAGAGTTTGTCGGAGATGAGTTTAGTGTTTATCCACACGTTTGAGATGTCTTCCGCGACGAAGTTTTCGACGTTGAGTTTGTAGAACATGTACCACTCGTTCGTGATTGCGTCTTCGGTGGTTATCGTGCCGTCGGTTATTCTTTGGAAGAATTGAATGACGTCTTCCTTGAAATAGAACTTAACTCCGTCAATGAGTTTGCCGCTCTTATCGGCAAATGCGTGTTTCGAAATTGCGGGCAAACCCGTGACGAGATTGTTTGCACTGTCAACCGTCGCTTCCGTGAAGATGATGCTCATAAGCGA
>CALGEU010000092.1 GCA_937881285.1 uncultured Clostridia bacterium
TCCGAGTTTTATTTGCCTTTCGGCAACAAGACGGCGCAGCACCGAGAAAACTCAAAAACGTATCACTTCAAATCACAAGATGCCTATGTCAACGACCAGCATAAAAATGTTGTGTAAAAATCTTTCTACTTGTATCAAAGACTACGGCACGTCTAATCGTCACACTTGTATCAAGACTACGGCACGTCTAACAGGCAAGCGACTAAAAAGCACGCAAAATGTGCATTAAATTTGAGATGATTTTTAGAATACTAAAACAAGATTTTTATGCCGTTTACAGGGGCTTTTGTCGGTGCTAAACCGCCGCAACGAAAGGCAATGAAACTCGGAGCGATTACGATAGATGTAGAATTAAAACTTTTGTGTGCGCTCAAATTGGTTTGCACAACTTCAAAAAGATAAAAGGTTATATTTCTAATTTCAAAATAATGGTTTTATTGATAATTTGAATAAAAAACTACAAGACAATAAAAAACCAATCCGCCACTGGTGCGGATTGGTAAAATGTGGTGGAGGCAACAGGACTCGAACCTGTGACCTCACGGATGTGAACCGTGTGCTCTAACCAACTGAGCCATGCCTCCATACTTCGTGCGACAAAATCGCACGAGTGTTTAGATTACGCTTTGTACATTCTCTTGCGAGCTGCTTCTGCTTTCTTTTTGCGTTTTACGCTCGGTTTTTCATAAGCCTCTTTCTTGCGAAGGTCGCCGATGATGCCGTCACGTGCGCATTTTCTCTTGAAGCGACGGATAGCGTTGTCCAAACTTTCGTTTTCGCCAACTCTTACTGTAGACATCTTTTTCACCTCCTTGGAATGAAACTTACCATACTATTATACACGAAATTTGCGTTATGTCAAACAAATTTTCGGAATGGATATTCAAAAATCCGCCTATAATGAAAAACGTACGTTACAAGTCGGAATATATGCTCGTATGACTTGATTTTTGCGTGTTTGGCAAGTATAATTGCTCTTCGCTCGGCACGATTTGTATCGGGCGGGGCAAACAAGGCAATCATTTTACAGGAGACAAATTTATGGATTGGCAACAAACGTGGGAAACCGTGCAAAACTGGCTCACAAACACCGGCATTAAGGTGCTTATTTCAATCGTGATTATGATAGTCACGTTCTCGCTCATCAACTTTTTGAGCAAGAAAATCGCAAAACGCGCTGATAAAAAGGTCGCGGAAAACAAAAAGATAGACAAGACGATTTACAAGACGTTGAGTTACGTGGTGAAGGTCGGACTTAAAGTGCTTGTCGTCGTGTGTCTCATCGGCTATCTCGGTATCGACACGAGCGGTATCACGGCATTGCTTGCGTCTCTCGGCGTCGGCGTCGGTCTTGCAATAAACGGCACGCTCTCAAACTTTGCAGGCGGCATGATGATTCTCATCACTCGTCCTTTCAAAGACGACGATTATATCGAAGCGTGCGGTTACAGCGGAACGGTTGAAGACATTCGTATCTGCCACACGAGACTTCGCACCACGGACAACAAAGTCGTGTATTTGCCAAACGGAAAACT
>CALGEU010000093.1 GCA_937881285.1 uncultured Clostridia bacterium
TGGTGTTCGGCATTGCCATTCCCATTCTCATCATGGTTGTCACCATGGTTATGGTCGGCATGTCTTTTGCGTGGTTTACGGACGCCGATAAGGTGACGATTGAGTCTATCACAATGTCAACCGCCGAAGCGTATAGAGTCTCGTTTGACAAAGACGGCAACCTTTGTCAGAATCTTCAATACATGGGACAGACCGCTCTGACAAAAGACGCCTATCTTATGTCCAAAGAAAAAGCAGGGGACAACACCGTTCTTAAAAACGACAGAGCGTATTATTTCGTCAACGTCGTGTCTCTTGATACGCTCGGGAAAAAGGCCGATATTGAGATGTCGTTTGACGGTGTGAAGATTTATCAGGTGGCAAAAAACGACGACGGCAACGTCGTTACGGACGATGACAATAATCCCGTTATTACGTCAAAAGTCACTTATAGTGCGGACAACGGCAACGTCGACGACATTCCGTACGTGTTCACGTGGTTCTTTGCTCCGCACGCACAAGGGACAAGCGGAAACTACGTCAAAGACGACGACGACAAAAATCACGTCGTTCATCTCGATCCGACTGCGGATTCGGTGTGGTATACGCCGTACGGAAGACTCGGTTTTGATTCAAGCGGCAAGGTGTCAAGCGTAAACGGCACGAAAATAGACTCTACGTATAGCATAAAAGACCTTGACGGAACGGATATTCTCGAATTTGAGACGCAAGGCGCGTCGATAGGTTCGGCAAGCACCGAAACTTCGCAACTTTTCGATTTCTACGTCGTGTTCGCTCCCGAAAAACTGTTCTGGATGCAATATTTCACTGCGGACAATGGCAAGTATTCCATAGACGATTTGTACGGAGAAAACAAGAGCAAGGCTCTCGGTTCGTTTACGAATCAGATGTACTACTCGGGCATGGAATATTTCGGCTCGACCTTTGAATTCTCGGCGGTCATA
The DNA here is from genome assembly GCA_937881285.1 of uncultured Clostridia bacterium. Classification (GTDB taxonomy): domain Bacteria; phylum Bacillota; class Clostridia; order Christensenellales; family CAG-917; genus CAG-475. The sequence goes on from CALGEU010000093.1 coordinate 945, forward strand.
AACGTCATAAAATTGCACGAAAACGCATAACTAAACGGATAAAATGAACAAAACGAAACGCACACTCATCATATCGTCACTCGTCATGGCACTGGCACTCATCGTTACGGTGGTCAGCGTCACGGCAGCGTGGTTCTCAAACGTCTCCGATTCACGGCAAGACGGTTTTACCATAGATTCTGCGACGTTGAAAGAGTCTGCGACTATATCTATAGATGCGAACGTCGGCGGTGACAGCAACAGCGAAATATGGCCTGCGGTCGCAAAAAAAGGTTATCTTGCTCAAGGCGGAGTCGCTCCGAGTGGCAAAGAGCTCAAAAATGCGTCGAACGCCGTTGATATAAAGGCAAAAACCGCAGTGGTGTATTTCCCGATAAACTTCGTCGGCGCGCCCGATACGAAAACCGTAGACGGTCAAACCACCGCAATAGACGGCCGAAAAGCACTTGAAGTAAGCCTTAATTTCGTGTCCACCAAGAGCAATCTTAAAAAGGAAACTCAAGACGGGAAAGAAGTCATAGTCGGCACGGATAAAGACGTAAAATCGGCTTTCAACGTGGAACTTGATATGGTTTCCGTTGCCAAAAATGCGGACGGCGGATATACAATAACGCCGATAGATATGACCGGTATCGACCCGAGCAAACTTTCGGGAACGGACGATATATATTGCAATCAACCGTCGCTTGAAAACGGTGAACCCGGTTACAATCTCTATCTGCTCGTGATGCCGGGCGAAACCTATTACGTGCGCGCGACGATATATTTCAACCAAGTTGACGAAGAAGTTGACCTTGAATTGTTG
>CALGEU010000094.1 GCA_937881285.1 uncultured Clostridia bacterium
AGATGAGAGAAAACTCCTTCGACGTTAAAGCCGTATTCTTTGAGAATAAAACACACTTCGTCGAGTCTGTCCTTTTCAAAACCGAAACGGTGCATTCCGCTGTCGACTTTAAGATGCAAACGCATTTGACAAGGCTCGATAAATCCTATTCTCGCAAGATGAAGCAACCCGGAGAGTTGACTCTCGCAATGAAGGGATAAAATCGCTCCGAGCGCGTAAGTTTCGATTATTTCATCCGGCAACACCGTCAGCACGAGAATATCTTTCGTTATCCCGACGTCTCGCAACTTTTTCGCTTCTTCGACGGTTGCAACGCCGAAAGCGTCAACGACTTCTTGCGTCGCTTTTGCCACGTCGACTATACCGTGTCCATAGGCGTTTGCCTTGACCATAAACAAAACTTTGCAATTTACGGTCTTTTTTATATTTTCGAGATTTCGTACGATACGGTCGGTATCGACGACTACTTTCAGTTCTATAATCCGCCCCCGTGGCGCATATTTCGGACATAATACAATTTTTATTTCTAAATTGCTTTATCCGCGCGCGCCTTACAGAATATGCAAAGGACGGATACGTTGTGCGTTATTTTTTCTTTTTGTCTTTTTTCTCGGGAGTGAACACTTCTACGATAACGTCGCCGATATGGTCGCGCATATCTTTGATGAAGTCGTCGACGTTTTTGGTCGAAACGTTGATTTTGAAACTCACTTCACCGTCGCTTTCTTTCAAGCCCTTGCAGATTAGATAAATTTCTCTCGTTTCGGAGTTTTGCTTGATGCAAACGACGTCGTCATACTTGATTTTGTCGACGAAAAAGCCGAGCGTTGCGACGATATGGTCGTCTTTGAAGCGGTACGCGCTGTTGAATATTACAAGCAACGCCGCAACTGCGATTATCGTTGCCGCAACAAGCGATACGATTGCGATTGCAGGAGAATCGGTGTACACTCCGTTTGCGCCCGCGAGCATTGCAATGTCAAGCCCGATTATTGCCAACGCGCCGAGCGCGACAACAGCGAGAAGAATTGTTTTTACAACTCCGAAATTCATTCTGATTTTCATAAATTCACCTTATATTTTGGCGTTCTATACGCATATATTGCCATTTTCTTCGCAGTATATGCCCGACGCTCACAAATAGTTTTCTTCGCTTTCCTGATTGTACTCTTCAACGCTTTGAAGTTGTTGCTCGCTTCTGTAACCGAATTCGACCGTATTGATGACCGTCGTTGCGTCCGTGTAGAAACTCAGTCCTTTCGTCTTGTAATATCCGATAAGTTCTATCGCGCGAAGAATGAAGTAATAAAGAGACGGCAAAATCAACGACATAAGTCCGCCCGTGGGTATTGCAAACGCAGTTGCGAGCAAATACACGATTGTGAACGTGACGGCGTACGATTTGAACAGTCCGCCCATATTTGACTTGACGTAAGTGAGCGAGCGCGTGAAACTCGTGTACACTTTCTCTTCCGGGTGGAACAACATTCTCGGCAGCCACCCTGCAAAAAGCAGCGCGCGTAGAGAGCATATCAGCACTCCGACGATAAGAAGAATGGGTATCACGAAAAAGCCGACGTGCTCGAAAAGTCCGAACAATATGCCTGCAATAATCGTGAAGAAAATGACGTCTATGGGAAGAGATATCGTAAGCCTTGCC
>CALGEU010000095.1 GCA_937881285.1 uncultured Clostridia bacterium
TCGAATAATATTTGTTCTTTCAATAATATATACAACAATGCTCTACACGGCAAAAATCTTGCCGTGTAGGGTGTCGTATTGAAAAAGAACAAAAAGGAGGCTACTATGGCTCAAAAAGGAGCAAGAGTTAAGGTCGTTCTTGCTTGCACCGAGTGCAAACAACGCAACTACAACCTTACCAAAAATAAGCAGAAGCACCCCGACAGAATGGAGCTTCAAAAATACTGCAGATTCTGCAAAAAGCACACCTTGCACAGAGAAACAAAGTAAGGCTAGGCTAGGATAGGAGGCAATATGGCAAAGAAAACGCCAAAAACCGAAACCTCGACCATCGAAAAAAACGCGGCTGAGCAACAAGACAAAAAACAAGTGGCTGCAGTCAACGTTGATTCGAAAAATGAGTCTTCCAAATCTAATAAAAAGTCCGCGAAAAAGAATGCCGACAAAAAGCCCAACATCTTCCAAAAAATGGCAAAGGGCATCAAGGGCATAATTTCCGAACTTAAAAAAGTGACGTGGCTCAAGGGGAAGGACGTTGGAAAGAACACGGCAGTCGTTCTTGTCGTGGTCGTGCTTTTCTTCGTTATTCTTTTTGCGATTGACTACGTGCTTGGCGGTTTGTTCGGTCTTATCGTCAATGGAAAATGGACAACCGTTTTCATTTAATAAGAGGGCGCTATGGAAATTAACGAACAACCGAAATGGTACGTTGTACACACGTATTCCGGCTATGAGAATTCTGTGGAAACCGACCTTCGCAATATGGTTGAAAACAACTCGCTTCAGGATTATATCTTTGATATAAAAATTCCCGTTGAAGACGACGTCGTTGAAAGAAACGGCAAAAAGAAAGTCGTTCAACGCAAGAAATTCCCGAGTTACGTTTTCATCAAAATGATCTACACCAACCACATTTGGTTTATGGTGACCAGAGCGCGCGGAGTTACGAGTTTCGTCGGCGCAGCAGGTCGTCCGATTCCGCTCACGGATGATGAGATCAGAAGAATCGGTCTTGAAACCGTCAGCATCGAAGACTTCAACATCAAAGAAGGCGACGACGTGAGAATCGTCAACGGCGCACTTGAAAACTTCATCGGCGTTGTGGATTCCATAAGTGCAGAACGTCAAAAAGTCAAGGTTATCGTGGCAATGTTTGGACGTCAGACACCTGTCGAACTCGATTTTGCACAGGTCGAAAAACTCTGATTTATGCGTATAAACGCAAATTTCTGAAATCGCGTCTGCAGGACGCAAGTCGCAGGACTATAAACTTCGTGGGAGACGGCAAATCTATTCCTACCGTCGCAAAACCACGTTAGTCAGGAGGATATATGGCTAAGAAAATTACAGCAGTCGTAAAATTGCAATTGCCCGCAGGCAAAGCGACTCCGGGACCGCCCGTAGGTTCCACGCTCGGCCCTCACGGCATCAATATCGCGGGATTCACCAAAGAATTCAACGAAAAAACTTCCAAAGACGCTGGCTTGATCATCCCGGTTATCATCACCATTTATCAAGACCACTCTTTCACCTTCGTTCTCAAGACACCGCCGGCGCCCGTCCTTATCAAGAAGGCATGCGGTTTGCAAAGCGCATCGGCAGTCCCCAACAAGACGAAAGTCGCAACTCTCACCAAAGAGCAACTTCGTGAAATCGCAACTATGAAAATGCCCGATCTCAACGCAGCAAACATTGACACTGCAATGAGCATGATCGCAGGCACTGCACGTAGTATGGGCGTTCTCGTGGAAGAATAAGGAGGTTTGTATGAAACGCGGTAAACATTATATTGATTCGAAAAAACTCATCGACAGCACAAAACTTTACGAAAGCAACGAAGCAATCGCGCTCGCAGTTGAAACCGCAAAGTCCAAATTCGATGAAACGATAGAATTGCACGTTAAACTCGGTATCGATCCCCGTCACGCAGATCAACAAGTCCGTGGCGTCGTCGTTCTTCCCAACGGAACAGGTAAGACCGTCCGTGTGCTCGCAATCTGCAAGGGCGCAAAGGCTGACGAAGCAAAAGCAGCAGGCGCAGATTTCGTCGGCGGCGAAGAAATGATCCAAAAGATTCAACAAGAAAACTGGTTCGACTATGACGTCATCGTCACAACTCCCGATATGATGGGTATTGTCGGTCGTCTCGGTAAAGTGCTCGGCCCTAAGGGCTTGATGCCGAACCCCAAATCCGGTACAGTCACCATGGATATCACTCGTGCTATCCACGACATCAAAGCCGGTAAAGTTGAATACAGAGTTGACAAGCAAGCAATCTGCCACGTGCCTTTCGGCAAAGCGTCGTTCGGCGCAGAGAAACTCCAAGAGAACTTCAACACTCTTATGGAAGCACTCGTCAAGGCAAAACCGGCAGCAGCAAAAGGCGTATATTTCCGCTCTATCTACATTGCAACCACGATGGGACCGTCCATCAAAGTTCTCTACAGAATGGGCTAATTCGAAAATTAACGCAACCTTACGAAAGACATGCATTTGCATGTCTTTCTTTTTTAACTTATTTCAGACCGTCTATCACGCA
>CALGEU010000096.1 GCA_937881285.1 uncultured Clostridia bacterium
TTTGCAGTTCGATATTTTGTATGCGCCGGCTTTCGTGTGTTTGCATGTTTCATCAATAATGTTTGTTTCCGATCGCCTATACTTTCAAAAAGGGTTAAAAACAACTAATACACGAAAAGTGTTATTAAATAGCAAAATCGAACATAATCAGCCGTTAAATAGTTGTATAAAAACACGCACCGTATATTATCGTATTGATAAAATACACGGTGCGTGTTATAAAGAAGGGGCAAATGAACTTGAAGACCGATAATAAGTCTCTATGGTACTTGCGCAAATATCCTTTCGAGTATTGCTTTGGGACTTATATCGGTTGCGATTTCGATTTGCCGTCTTTTTCAGTTTCGTCAGATTATAAATTCGCTTTTGATTTCGTCTTATTGCAATATCGTATTATATTGCGTTTTTGCATATACGACTTTACGCCGTTTTGTGCGTTACATTATGATGTCTTCGATTTTGTTTACAAAAGCACGTTTTGCTTTTTTGAGTGAATTGTTTGACATACCGCAATATAGTGCAGTGGCAGTGACTATTCCGAGCATTGTGCCTATAATCAAAGTGTTTTTCATTCTTGACCTCCTGTTTTTATTGTTTGCACTATGCGTTCGTGTATGTATGGCAAATTTTGGATTGACAAAACCGATTGAAAAAACTAATATATAGATATGAAAAAGAATAGAATTGCATTGTCAATAATATGCGTTTTGATGATTTGCGTCTTGCTTTCGTCGCTGACTGCGTGTATGAAAATCGGTATGCGTCAGGAAAACGTTGAGAAAAAACTCACCGAAAACGGCGCAACCATTCGCTACGAACGCAATACGCCGATGACAAAGGACGGTCAATCCGACCATAAACTCGAAGACCTTATATACTCGACAAAGACGTACACTGAGACCGTGGACGGCGTCGAAAATGAAGTCGAAAAAGAGTTGTACGTGATTTTCGCAGGAGACGACGCTTCGGCGGCGTGGGCGGAAGAGCGTTGCAAGTCATACGTTTCTGAAAACGTCGAAACGCTTGTCGGGTGGGAAACGTATCGCTACGACAGAGTTGTGCTTTGCGGATACTACAAACTGCTTGCGGTTGCAAGGGGATATTGAGACGTCGCTTATCTGAAGAAATGTCAAAAGAATAACGATAAAAGAACAGTAAACGAATTGTGACATCGAAAAGCATAAACAAATAAAAGCGCATGAAACTCATGTGCTTTTTTTATGGAATGTATGCGAATCGCAAGGGTGAGAAACAATCAAGGTATAAGCAAGAATCGCACTATTTCAAATCATATAAAACGAGAGATTTGTCGAAATATTTCGCTAAACAGACGGATAATCGTGCTACTTTTTTGCAACGAAAAAGCGCCCGGAAAACCCGGACGCCTTACGGTCGGCATAGGGAGGATAAATATAAGTGCCGACAAATTGGGGAGATCAATTATTATTATACAACTTTGAAATCAATTGTCAAGGCTTTATTCAAAATATTATTTTCGGATTTTTCCGCCCATTCGATGAAGTCTATTATGGTTTCTGCGGAGAGTGCAAAGCCCATATTGTCGATGCTTTCGTCAACGAGTTTCGACTCCACGATACCAACGACAGTGCCGAGAATATCGACCATCGGACCACCGCTGTTGCCGCCGTTGACAGCCGCGTCGGTCATAAGGAATGTGCCTGCGCCCCAACTTGCAATCGAGATGCCCGTTTGCGACACCGTGCCCGTAGTCACGCTGTTGGTTTCGCCCACTCCTTCGGGATTGCCGATGAGAGCCACTGCGTCGCCGCGCTTTGTGTAGTCGCTCGATGCGATTTTCAAAGACGGATGCGCTTCGTTTGAAGGTTGCGTACCTTTGATGCGAAGAAGTGCGACGTCCGCCTGGTCGTTTTCAGCCGATTTGTTTTCGTCGTTGTAAGAACCGTATGCTACGATTTCGAGTTCGTAATAGGAAGTTTCGGAATCTTCAAACGTGCAGATGATTTTTCCGTACGAAGTCCAGACGTATTCGTAAGAACTGCCGAACGGGGAAAGACCGGTTCTCGTCTTCTTGACGTATCTCACACAGTGCGCATTGGTGAGAAGATATCTTTGTGCCGTGCCGCTTTCGTCGGTGTCGGTGATAAGAAAACCGCTCGCAACGCCGCTTGCAGAAGTTGTGGACGGGTTTGCGGTTGCCGATTCGTACATATAAAGTCTTGCGACTGAAACCGATTTTTTGTTTGCGACCTGTCCAACGGTTGACGTAAGTGCTTCGAGTGCTTTTTGTGTTGCTGAATTCGTCACGTCTTCAACGACGTCCGAGTTGTTGAGCGCGTCTTCGATTGCCTGTCTGTATTGCTCTCGCATATTTGCGGATATTTGAGACGCATATTCGTCTGCAATCGTTTGTTTTAGGCTTGCAAGCACGATGACGTTGACAAGTACGACTATACACATAACAGCCGCAATCACTATGCAGATAATGCTTGCGGTGTTGAGTTTTCCGCCGCGATTTTTCGGGGTGGGAGTGTGGTATATCGGCGTGTTCGGTTCAGGGCGTTGTTCCCTTTGATCGTCGAAAAAGTTGTTGAAATCGTCCATATATTTACACCTTCGTGTTACTTTATATTCTTAACATATTACAATAAACTTAAATCAGCCTTAAATTTGAAAATTTTTGCCGCTAGGCAAGCGATTTTTTCAACGAAAGCGTATAAGTTGACAAATCCAAATATATATAATAGAATAGGTATGCTTAATATTAAACAAAATGTAGTGCAAAATAATGCGCTTCACAAAGGAGAAGGTATGGCAACCATCTTTTGCGACACCGATTGCGAACTTTGGTATACTCACGCAAACGAACTCAATCTTCAGGTCATTCAGATGCCTTACGTCATCGACGGCGAAGAAAAAATGTGCGACCTTGGAGAAAACACCGATATTAAAGGTTTCTACGCCAAGATGAGAGAAGGCGCAAGTGCGTCCACGGCGGGACTGAACCAACAAATATATTACGACATCTTCAAACCGTTCTTTGAAAAGGGCGACGATATTCTTTACATAGCGTTCTCGTCAAACCTTTCGGGCACTTTTGCTTATCTCGATTTGGCAATAGCCGAACTCAAAAAAGAATATCCGAACGTCAAATATCGCAAATTCGATACGCTCAACATTTGTATGGGCGCAGGGCTTTTGGTGTATATGGGCGCGAAGTATTGCAGAGAACACGGCGACGACATCGACGCAACCTGCGATTATCTCGACTCGCTCGTAAACAAGGTCGGCATTTATTTCGTCGTCGACGATATGAAATATCTTGCACGCGGCGGAAGAATTTCTCCCGCAAAAGCGAAAATCGGCAATCTTATGAACATAAAACCCGTGCTTACGGTCGTTGACGGCAAACTCGACGTATGCTCAAAGCAAAACGGCGTGAAAAAAGCGTACAAGTTTATGCTTGAAACGTTCAAAGAGACTTACGACGACATCGACGGTGCGCCTGTCACGATAGTTGACGCAGACAACGAAGAAGCGTCTAGGGAATTTGCAGAAAAAATCAAGGAAATCGCACCGAACGCAACCGTGTGGCAACAACCTGTCGGCCCGGTTATCGGAGCGCACGCAGGTCCCGGCACGCTCGGCGTCATATTCACTAAAAAATAATCCGATTAAGGCGTATTTTGAAAAAGACGAAACTTGTTTTTCTCATTTTAATACTTGCAATTTGTATTGCTTCGCTCACGGCTTGCAGCAGAGCGGAGCAATATTTCGTATACGGCACGACGCTCACGATAAAGGCGGACGACTTGAAGTCGCAAAAAGATATGCAATCTGTTGCGGACTATATCGAGTCGCTCGAAAGCGTGCTTTCGCCGACGATAGACGGCAGCGACGTCGCAAAAATCAATGCGGCAAAAGCGGGAGAAGCGGTGAAGTGCTCTGCCGTCACTATGCAGATTGCAAAAATCGCAAAGGCGGTGTATGAACTCTCAAACGGCGCATACGACCCGAGCGTATATCCGCTCGTCAGGCTTTGGAAGTTTTCGGGTGATACGTTCGGGAGAATAGGACAGGAGATAACTCCGCCAACGGACGAAGCGATAAACGAAACG
>CALGEU010000097.1 GCA_937881285.1 uncultured Clostridia bacterium
AAAGCGGCATCAGAATGGCGACGATTGCAATGGGAAACGCCATAGCCGCCATGCTTCTTGCTTCCTGCTTTGTCATGCGCTCCCTTATCTCGCGCACGCCGTTTTTTCTCGCTTTTGCCGCTCGAACAAAATAGGTCGTAACCATATAAACGAGTGTAACGAGTTCGGAACATACAACGCCGAGCAACGCGCCGCACACCGCCCAAATCAGACCTTTGCCTATCAAAAGATATGAAAGAGTTATTCCGAGCGCAAGTTTTACGACTTGCTCTATAACGTTTGAAAGCGCGGTGGGGAGCATATACATTTCGCCTTGAAAAAAACCGCGAAATCCAGATATAATCCCCACTAAAAATATTGCCGGCGATATAACGAGAAAACCGTAATACGTGTCGGGATTGCCCTGCCACACGGAAAAAACCTTTGCGAGAGCAAAAGTAAGAACGGAACATATTCCGCCAAGCACGGCAAGAGCGAGCATAGTGGCGACAAAATATTTTTTACTAGGCTGTCCCGTCGCTCTCTTTTCGGCAACTATTCGGCTGAGTGCGGTCGGAATTCCTGCCGTTGACAACACCATAAAAAGCGCGTATACGGGAAAAACGAGTTGATACATTCCCATACCTTGCGCGCCAAGAATATTCGTAAGCGGAATACGGTAAAGCGCGCCGAGCATTTTGGCAATCACGCTTCCTATGGCAAGCACCCCTGCGCCCGACGCTATTTTTCTTTTTCTGTCGTCCTTTTGCACGGCGTCCGCGGCATAAACCGCATTGCCGTTTTTTCTGCTTTTCGGCATATCACTCAAGACTTCTCGCCACGAGTTCCGCACAAAAATGCAAATACGCTCTCGCGACGTCGCTCGGAAGCCCGTCAAGCATAAGCACAGCCGCGCCTATGACGTCCCCGTGAGCGACAATCGGCTCTACAACGCAATAACAGCAAAGAGCGGACCTGTCGTCAAACAAATCTTTCAAATCGTCTCCGTGCAAAATCACCACGTTTCGCTCCGCTACTATTTTGCCGAATTTTTCGCTGACGCTCGCGCCTTGATAGTGTTTTTTGTTTGCGCCTTCGGCAACTATCACTCGCCCGCACGAAACGAACAAAACGTCCGCTTCGGTGTATTCGCAAAGCGACTTGGCAATGCCTTTGACTTCGGACAATACGCTTTGAAAACCGCTGTATCTTTTGAGCGTTATGTTTTCGCCGTCCGAGCAAATTTCCATTTCGTCGCCCACTTGAAGTCTCATGGTGCGGCGCATTTCTTTGGGGATAACAATACGACCTAATTCGTCGATTCTTCTTACAATTCCTGCCTGCATAGTGATAGTATTTTTCAAAAACGTGCTTGTATGCGCAAATAAAAAAATTAGACACTTTTGCGCGGCTAAAAACAGAAAACGCACATTAAGTGCGTTTTCATGTCGTGTAAAACTTTGATTGTGTAAAATTAAATATTTCTTCTTTGCAACGTTCTATCGCTTTTATCAGATATAATATTGCTTTGGTTTCTTGTTTTCAATCACTCTTTCAAGCACGAAAGACGTGAAGTCGCACTCTTCGATAAAGTCGCGCGGTATGTATTTCACTCTGTTGAATTTCTCGAAATGTTTGAAATGAGACGGCAACGATATGGGCGTAGCAACGTCCACGAGATACGCTATCTCTTGCAACATTTTTTGAAAATTGCTCGGTGTGAGCGAAAGTTCGCTTTCGTAAATAACGTCCTTTTTAATCTTGTCGCCCACCATGACTTTTGCCCAAATTTTCATCAGTATTCTCCCACGATTTCTCCGAAATAAAAGGTGTGTCTGTCGTCCGTCGGATACCATTTCTCCACTTTGGATATATCCATATCTTCGCCCATAGGCACAACGCCTATGACCTTGCATTCAAAATACTTTTGGCAACCGCCCACCACGACGGAATCGACGTACTTTGCTTTGACCTTGTCAAGCGAACATTCCGCCCACTTGTCGTATTCGCGGCCGCTCTTCGTGCCGCAAAACTTGATTGCCTGCGTCATATCGTGCGGATAAGGTATGCTCACGGTAAAAACGCCCGTTT
>CALGEU010000098.1 GCA_937881285.1 uncultured Clostridia bacterium
CGGCAAAAGACGAACAAAGAATTTTCCTTAGCGAAGAAGAAAAGGAAAAATGCTTTGAATACATGCAACAAGACACCGCAACCGAGACCGAACCGACCGTACAAGACGGCGAGTCGAATTCCGAAAGCGTTGAAGATACGATAGCGGAAATCGCGGAATCCAGCGAAGAAGTCGTTGCAGAAAAAGTGGTCGAAGAAGAAGTTGAAGAAGAATTGACTCAAAACGACAGCGAGGTAAAGTAATATGGTAGATTCCAAACATCAATGGAAGGCGTGGCTGTATCTGTTGCCGGCACTGGTGTTGCTTGCAATATTTACGGTTTGGCCTATTATAAATACCATAAGGTTGTCTTTCCTTGAAGGTTACAGCATCCAAAAAGAACTTGGCGGTGCAGTGTTTTCTTTCGGACTTGGCAACTTTGAAAAGGTCGTTCAATACAGAGATTTTTTGACATGTCTGAAGAATACGATTTTGCTTTGTGTGCTTACTGTTCCTATTTCGACGATACTGGCATTGCTTATCGCAGTCGTGCTCAATTCGATCGGACCGCTCAAGAGATTGCTCCAAACCATCTATTTCTTGCCGTACGTCACAAACTCGATCGCAATCGGTATGGTTTTTGCGACAATGTTCAAGATGATCGGAAATATCGGTGTTGAAAACGAGTACATACAGACGGCAGGTATAATAAACAACATAATTATGGCGTTTGGCGGTCAGCCTGTAAACTGGATGAATACCGGATCTACATATTGGGCAAATATGACCGTTATGGTCGTATACATTGTATGGAATGCGCTTCCGTTTAAGATTCTCATTTTGCTCGGCGGACTTCAAAGCGTCAACAAACAATATTATGATGCTGCGAAAGTTGACGGAACTCCGAAGTGGAGAGTAACTACGCGTATAACAGTTCCGCTTCTTTCACCGATGATTGCGTACGTCGTCATTACTGGTTTTATCGGCGGTTTTAAGGAATACACGAGCATAGTAGGTATTTTCGGCGAAACTATGGGACCGCCTGATGACCCCGGCAGACTTAATACTATGGTCGGCTTTATTTACGACCAAATGGGCAAATACAATCAGGGCAGAGCAAGTGCCGCGGCACTAATTTTGTTCGCAATCATTTTGGCTGTTACACTTGTCAACTTGTACGTGAGCAAGAAGAAAGTCCATTATTGAGAGGTGCGTTATGGCAAACGAAGTTATGCATAATATGAATGTAAAAAACGTGACCGTCAAACAAAAGGCTTTCGGTATTATCGGAACGTTCTTCCGCTATTTGTTCTTGATTTTGGTTGCAGTTGCCGTCCTGTTCCCGTTTTACTGGATGATTATATCGTCATTGAAAACGGTGACGGAATATTCAGACCCTGTTCCGACATTCTGGCCGAAACAAGTTCTGTGGAACAACTATGTCCAGGCATTTTCAGTCGGTAATTTGGGAACGCTGTTCAAAAATACGGTTATCGTCGGGTTGGTTTCGACTGTATTGTCACTCGTGATAACGGTTTTGGCGGCATTCGCATTTGCTAGACTTGAATTCAAAGGCAAAAACGTTTTGTTTGCTGGGTTGCTTGCAACGATGATGATTCCGGGCGAAATGTTCACGATTTCGAACTACGTTACCGTCGTCAAATTCGGTTGGCTCAACACATATACGGCACTTATCGTTCCGTTCTTGGTAAGTGTGTTCTATATCTACTTGCTTAGACAGAATTTCATGCAGATTCCGAACGAATTGTATCTTGCGGCAAAAGTTGACGGCACGAGCGATTTGAAGTATCTGTGGAAAGTCATGATTCCGCTTGCGCTTCCTACGCTTATCTCGATTACAATTCTTAAAATGATGGGCGCATGGAACTCGTATATTTGGCCAAGACTCGTTGCAAACGGTTTGGATCATCAACTCGTTTCAAACGGTTTGCGAAATGCGTTCACGGACGCTTCGTCTGGACAAACAAACTACCCTGTGCAAATGGCGGCAGTCGTTATCGTTTCAGCACCGTTATTCTTGGTGTTTGTATTCCTTCGTAAGTATATTATGAAAGGTGTGTCAAGAAGCGGTATCAAAGGTTGATTCTATGCCGAAAGGCTTGAATAAAAAACTATAAATTTTATACAAGGAGTTGAACTATGAAAAAGGTCACAGCAATAGTCATGTTGCTCGTCATCGTAATAGCGTCTCTTGCAGTATTTGTGGCGTGCGATAAAAACACGTCGCTCGGTTCTGATTTTACAGTGCCGGAAGGAGGCTACGACGGAAGTGCGGTTACGATTAAGTTCTACCACACGATGGGACAAAGTCTTAGAAAAATTCTCGATAACCATATCGTCGAATTTAATAAGATTTACCCGAATATCACAATAAAAGCAGAGCAAGTCGGCGGATACGATGAAGTTTTGAACCAAATCAACACCGAACTTGCAGGCGGCAGTGAAAACGCGCCGAACCTTGCGTACTGCTATTCAGATCACGTTGCGGTTTACAATCTGTCAAAATCCGTTATCAAACTTGACGTTCTTGCAGACAGTAATATCACTAACAGTGACGGATCTTTGGTAGGATTCACGCAAGAAGAAAAGGACAACTTCATTGAGCATTTCTACAATGAAGGCAAACAATTCGGTGATGGAGCAACTTATCAATTGCCCCTTTCAAGATCCACCGAAGTTCTTTACTACAACAAAGATTTCTTTGACAAAAACAATTTGACACCGCCCACCACTTGGGATGAGATGGAAGTACTTTGTGCAAAAATCAAAGAACTCGACAGCGAATCAACTCCTTTGGGCTATGACTCAGAAGCAAACTGGTTCATCACCATGGCAGAACAGAGCGGTTCAGGTTACACCACGCTTGACGGAGACGACAACTTCACGTTTGTCAACGACACCAACAAAGCGTTTGTTAAAAAACTTCGTGAATGGCGTCAAAAAGGTTACGTCGTAACCAAATCTCTCAACAGCAACACCTACACTTCCGACTTGTTCAAAATCGGCGAAGTGCAAGGCAAATTGAAAACTTATATGTGCATCGGTTCATCCGGTGGCGCAACTTATCAACGTCCTGCAAAAGAAAACGGCAAGTATTTGTTTGAAGTCGGTATTTCTCCGCTTCCGCAACTTGATCCGTCCAATCCCAAGGCAATGTCTCAAGGCCCGAGCCTTTGCATCTTCAACAAGAAGAATCCGCAAGAAGTTTTAGCAACTTGGTTGTTTGCGAAATACCTTACCACTAATTTGGAATTTCAATCAGACTTTGCAATGGAATCCGGTTATATTCCCGTAATCAAATCCGTCAACGACGATCCGATTTACAAAGCTTGGCTTGAAAAATATAACGGTGGGGACTTCCTTACGGCTTACGGTGCAAAGATGTGCACGGAAAATCAAAACGCATGCTTCACGTCTCCTGCATTCAACGGATCTTCGTCTGCACGTGAACAAGTCGGTTTGTTGCTTGCAAAATGCATGTCTTCCGATACGACGGACGTTGACGCGCTAATCAACTCGGCATTCAAAGATGCCTATGACAAGTGCATTTACGACCAACAATAAGTCGTAAATCGTTCTAAACCGTAAAAAGCGGAAATTTGACTGAAAATCAAGGAAAAGTCAATATGAAAAACAAAACTAGATTTCTATTGATTCTTACAATCTCCGTCGTTATGATTCTCTCGTGCGCACTCGTTGCGTGCGGAGAGAATCCCGGTGGCGGGAATGGCGGGAATGAAGAAACTCCGTTTGTGGATTACGTATCGCAGTTGAAACTCGATATGAATTCAGAAACGAATAAGATGGTGGTCACGGTCAAGACATACGTTGACGGTGATACGACGCACTTCAACGATCCTAACAACGAGATCAGCGACACCGGCACTATCAAAGCAAGATATATTGCAATCAACACTCCCGAATCTACGGGTAGAATTGAAGAATACGGCAAAAAGGCATCCAGATTTACAAGAGAAAAACTTGAAAGCGCAAGCAGTATCATGATTGAAAGCAATGATGAAAACTGGAATGCAGACTCCACCGGTTCAAGATATTTGCTTTGGATTTGGTACAAAACGAGTGAAGATGCCGAATGGCGCAATCTCAACGTTGAAATTTTGCAAAACGGACTTGCGCTTGCTTCCAACACGGGGGGTAACAGATACGGCGAAATTGCCAACAATGCGTTGCAACAAGCAAGAGAAAAGAAAATCAATATGTATTCCGGCATCAAGGATACGGAAGTATACTCCGGAGATGCTATTGCCGTCACTCTCAAAGAGTTGAGAACAAACTTGAATATTTACGAGAGAGAAGACGAAAACAGTTATTACAACAAGAAAGTTTCGTTTGACGGCGTCATTGTCAAAGACAACGGCAATCGTTCCATTTACGTTGAGAGTTTGGAAGTCGACGAATTGACCGGTTTGCACTACGGCATGACATGTTTCTACGGTTTTGACCAAAACGCATGGGCACTTGAAGTGTTGTCAGTGGGCAATTATGTGCGTATCGTAGGTTCTGTGCAATATTATGAGACAGGCAACACCTATCAGATTGCAGACATGACTTACGTCGTCAGAAACCCCGACGATCCGTCCAGTATCAAGCAACTTGACAACGAGAAACACGAACCTGCGTATCAAACGATCGACGTTAAGAAACTCAATGACGGCACGACTGTCCCCATCGAAATCGAAACGGATGATGAAGTTGTCGTCAAGAACGTGAAGTACGGAGAGTTGGTTATGGACACATCGGTTAAACTTGAAGGTTTGACCGTTACAAAAGTGTACACAACCGCGACCGGCGACAGCAAGGGGGCATTGACATTGACTTGCCGAACCAAAGATGGAGTTACGATCACCGTTCGTACTAACGTGTTGCGCAATGGCACCACGATAGTCACGGCAGACGAATTCGAAGGTAAGACGATTGATGTTGAAGGCGTAATCAACTATTACAACGGCAAATATCAAATCGGCGTATTTTCATACTCCAGTATCACTTTTGTCAAATGACAAAATTTCCTATCGCACCGAGTCAATCTCGGTGCGGTAAGACAACAATGGTATAACGGTTGCGCAAATACGCACCTTATATAACAAAAACAATATTATAAAGGAGAAGCAAAATGAAAAAGGCTTTTAATTTCAGAAGCGTGCTCGTCTGTGTGCTTGTGCTGATTATGTGCCTTACGGCTTTCGTTGCTTGCGACAAAAACAATCAACCTGATTTGTCCGGTCTCGAAAACGCAAAGAGCCAAATGTATCAAACGTACAAGAAACTGGACAACAGTATCCAGACTTCTGACTTTTATCTAGTCAAAACGGTTGTCGTCGGAGACAAAACTTACAGCATCGACTGGTCTTACGAAGTGCTTGAAGGACCTGCAGAGAACGTAAGTTTGGTTGTTGACAGTGACAAAGCAAACGCTGTCAAATTCGTCATCAACGGACAAGCGAGCGCAGAAACCAAATTTGTCATCAAAGGTGTTGTCAAAGACGGTGAAGGCCATCAATTGACGATCGTTGACAATGGTTTCACAATCAAAGTTCCGAAATTCAACACGGCAACGTACGAAGAATTCGTTGCAATGTGCAAAGAAAACGGTTCAAGCATCAACGAAAATTCCAAGACTTGTGCAGTTCTTGCATACATCATCGGCGTCAACTGCAACGGCTCTTCTATCGGTAGCGTTTGGGCAATGGACAAAGATGGCAACGGTTACTATGTCTATTCACCCAAGTATCCCGAAGATGTTGCGAAAGAAAGAGATGCTCTCAATGCGTATTTCCCGATCGGCACTGAAGTCGTGATCAACGGCACTCCGACCATTCAATTCGGTGCAACGCTTCAATTTAACAAGAATGCAACGATTGAAAAGACCGGCAACACCGCAGCAGACAAGGGTGTCACGCTCGATTATATCGATGCAACGGAAGCATGGTCAAACGCAACTGACATCAAAGATACCGCTTTGGAAAACTTCCAAGCAAGAAGAGTTGAGCTTAAAGGCGTCACGATGGGCAGACAAGACGGCAACGACTGGTATTTCACCGTCGGCGGCGTTGAATTCATCTGCCGTAGCAATATTTATTTGATGACCGAAGATGATCAAAAAGCCCTTGAAGATAAATGGGTTGTCGGCGGCAAGGCAAACATCAAAGGTATTGTCAACGTTTACAGCCAAAAATATCAAGTCTA
>CALGEU010000099.1 GCA_937881285.1 uncultured Clostridia bacterium
CAAGATTTTTCCTTGACAACTTGCGATTTCGGGCTATAATTTCCCATACAAATAAGGAGATACGAAAGTATGAAAAAATCAACGACAATTTTGTGGTTTGTAGCAAGCATACTCATGATAGCGGCAGGCATCGTGTGTTTTGCACTTCCCGTCGGTACGTCTATCAGAGTTTTCTCGTATATTGTCGGCGCACTCGTGCTTTGCATGGGCATCGTCGAACTTGTAATGTTCTTCACATCGGCAGGCATCGTCGGGGGCGGTATGTTCCTTGCAGACGGTATCATCACGACGCTTCTCGGCATATTCTTCCTTGCAAATGTCAACGTCGTGGAAGCAATTCTTCCCATCGTGTTTGCAATGTGGTTTATCTATGAAGGCATAAGCGAACTCGTGCTCGCAATTCAGGCAGGCAAGTTCAAAGTGTCAAACTGGTGGGTGCTTCTCATCTTTGCAATCATCGAAATCATCTTCGGTTTCGTGGCGTTGTTCGACCCGATCAGCAGCGCGATATCGCTCACGGTTCTTGTCGGTATATTCCTTTTCGTCCGTGGCCTTTCGATGCTCGGCGATTGGATTGTGGCTCTCCGCGTCAAGAATTTCGCAAAGAACTGGTTCGGCAAAGCGGCGTCTGCGTTCAGAAACGACTTTGACGATCAAAGAGTGGACGACAACATCGACAGACAATAAACAGCCAATCTCCCTGCCCGATTTATCGGGCGTAAAATCCCCTATTTTTATGGAAGAAGCGAAATCGTTTTGATTTCGCTTCTTTCTTTTGTCAATTTTTATTAAGTCCGAATTGTCTTGTCATCAAAGCATTTTTCCAGTAGTTTTCCCTTGAAATGACATATTCGCTACCCAGATTCATGTTGCAGATTTCAAGTACGCTATATTTGAAATTGTTTTTGTATTCTTCGCCTTTTTGTTGCAACAAGTTCTTGAGTTCTATATTGCCGCCATGTCCGTTTTTGGCATACGCATGCCAACGCTGCCATATGCAATCGCTGCCGTATGCGCTGCCCACATATTGCTTTCCGGTTTTTGTGTCGACGATAAGGTAGACGCCTTTTGCGTTTGAGAGAGCGGCTTTCCAAGACGGTATGTTGTTGTCCACAATATATTTCAATGTAGAATAATCTACGTTTATGCTGTCAAAGCCGTCGAAATCGGTTATGCTTGCCTGTTTATCTGCAATGAATAGTATTTGCATGTCGGCAATTGTAGAATCATTTGATACGAGCTCCAAACAAGGATAGGACGCACGAAATTCTTTTTTGAAAGTGAAGAATGCTCTTCCAATCATATCTTGTTGCACATCGATCTTTGACAGGGGATACTGCCAAAGTGATTTTCCGTTGTGTTCGATGCTTATAGGTTTGCCGTCGACTTTATATACGCCTGCAAACATCCATACGTCTTTTTCAAAATATATGAGAGAAACTACGTATTGACGGTTGAAATTTTTGTTGGTTTGGATTGATTGCCATTTGTCAAAGCCACCGATTAAAAACTCGTTGTAAGGTTCTTTTCTATCTTTTGCCCCTATCGCAAAATGAACTTTATAGTCACAATAGTCGTATTTTTCTATGTTTAGAAAATCTGCAAGTTTAATCATGTTCAATCTCCCGTATTATATTCAATGCCGAGACACTCACAGCACCTGCATCACGAAGAATTTCAGATACTGGGTTTCTTCGGCGCAGAGCAGGGACGGGTGGTCGGGCGATTGTGACTTGACTTCGACGCATCTGACGATTCTGCCGCTTTCCTTTGCGGCTTCGACGAGCATTTTTTCAAACAAGGGGAACGTCATATAGTGCGAACAGGACGATGAGATGAGATAGCCGCCGCTTTCGACGAGTTTCATTCCGAGCACGTTGATGTCTTTATACCCGCGATATGCGTCCTTGACTTCGCTTGCGCTTTTGCAGAATGCGGGCGGGTCGAGAATTACAAGTCCGAATTTTTTTCCGTCGGCTTTGTATTTGCGCAGTTCGTCAAACACGTCGGCACACACCGTCGTAACGTTGCGATAGCCGTTGAGATTTACGTTTTCAAGCACGTTGTCAAGCGCAGATTGTGAGATGTCTACTGCCGTAACCGATTTTGCGACGGGAGCGCAGTTCATAGAAAAGCCGCCGCTGTTGCAGAAACAGTCGAGAACGGTGCGGTCTTTTGCGTATCGCTTTGCGGCATAGCGGTTTTCTTTCTGGTCGAGAAAATATCCCGTTTTTTGTCCGCCGCGCACGTCGACCGCCATTTTTACGCCGTTTTCGGCGATTACGATGCGTTCCGGCACTTCGCCGTACAAAGTCCCAGTGACTTCCTGCAAGCCTTCTTTTTGGCGTACGGGGGAGTCGCTGCGTTCGTATATGCCCTTTGGCGCAAAAACGTCGACGAGACACTTGACGATAAGGTCTTTTTGTTTGTCTATGCCGAGCGAAAGAAACTGACAGACGAGATAATCCGAGTATTTGTCCACGATGAGAGCAGGCAGTCCGTCCGCTTCGGCAAACACCGCGCGATACGAATCGTCAAATCCGAGATTCTTGCGCATATCGACCGCTTGTTTTATGCGTGCGGAGTAAAAACTTTCGTCGTCTGCCGTCTCGGTGTCGCGAATGAAGACGCGCACGAGAATTTTGGACAAATGATTTATGTATCCCTTGCCGACAAAACGACCGTCCGCCGTGAATACGCTTGCAAGAGAGCCGTTTTTGTCCTTGCCTTCTATGCGTGCGACTTCGTTGGCGTAAACCCAACTGTGACCTTGCAAAATTCGTTTTTCTTCGCCTTTTTTGAGATAAACCGAGAATGGCATATTTACCGCCTTATCGCGCGAGCGTGCGCGTATCTTTATAGGTGCATTATAAGTTTTCCGACGAGAAAAGTCAATGCGAGCGCAAAAACCTTGCTATGAAAGAAATTTTTTTCTTCAAAACGCTTACGCAAGGTGCGAATTGTGTGATAGAATAAGTCAAAAATCAATAGAAGAAACGAAAATCGTGTTGCATAGTTGCGTAAATCCGGATTGTAGTGATTTGCCGTGCGACACGATTTTTTTTGTGCCACGGCAGGAAAAGGAGAGTATGGAAGATAAAAAACAAAACAAAATGGCAACTCAGCCGCTCAAAAAACTGTTTTGGACGATGGGACTTCCGATGATAGTATCGATGGTTCTTCAGGCCTTGTACAACGTCGTGGACAGTATATTCGTTGCGAATATGCAGGACAGCGGCGTTATTGCAAATCAGGCTTTGACGCTTGCGTTTCCCGTGCAGATTATGATGATTGCAATCGGAGTGGGGACGGGAATCGGTATAAACGCTTGCTTGTCTAAAAGTCTCGGCGAAAAGGACAAAGAGAGAGCAAGCAAAGTCGCAGGAAACGGAATTTTTCTTGCGCTTGTGATATACGCCGTGTTTCTCATATTCGGGTTGTTTGCGACGAAATGGTTTATATCTTTGTTCACAAAAGACGCGGAAGTCGTTGCAATGGGCTCGATTTATCTTAAAATTTGTTGTTGCCTTTCGCTCGGTTCGATAGGTTACACGGTATACGAGAGATTTTTGCAGGCAACGGGCAAGACGATGTTTTCGACGATTGCTCAGGTGTCGGGTGCGGTTACAAACATCGTTCTCGACTACGTTTTCATTTTTCCGTGCGGAATGGGCGTTGCTGGCGCGGCGTGGGCAACGATAATCGGACAATTCGTGTCTCTTTTCATAGCAATGGGTTTCCATTATTTCGCAAACAAGGAAATAAGCGGCAATCTCAAATATATGAAACCGAGCGGAATTATCATAAAGAATATATACGCAATCGGCGTGTCCGCAGCGATTATGCAGGCGCTTTTGTCGGTTATGATGGCAGGTATGAACGCAATACTAGGCACGGCAAAAGCAAACACGAGCATACTCGTCGGTTCGTTCGGTATATATTATAAAATTCAGCAAATAGCCTTGTTTTCGGCGTTCGGACTGTCAAACACGATAATCACGATTTTGTCTTTCAATTACGGAATGCAGGATAAGAAACGCGCAAAAGAGTGCGTGAAATACGGCATAACCGACACGTTGATAGTCACGCTCATTATTGCGGTGCTTTTCGAGTGTATAGCAAATCCGCTCTCAAAACTATTCGCTTTGTCGGGCGGCGCAAGCGAAGAACTCATATCCGTGTGCGAGACGGCAACGAGAATAGGCGCGGCAAGTTTCGTGTTTATGGGCTACGTCGTTGCGGTGCAAGGCGTGTTGCAGGCACTCGGATATGCTGTGAAACCGTTGATATTGTCGCTGTTAAGGCTCGTGGTGTTCGTTTTCCCGACGGCGTACTTGTTCACCTTGTCGGACAACGTGACGGATATAGTTTGGTGGACGTTTCTTATCGCGGAAGCGTTGACGTGCATATTTGCGTTCGTTTTCTTGCAACAGGCGGTGAATAAGAAAATCAACGTGTTGCCCGACGAAAAGTCTTCTGCGGCGGAACTCGATTTCTTTGCGGTTGACGGTGAGAGTGAAGGAAAAAGCGAAGATAGCGGCGGCGACCGCAAAAGTGCGGAACAAGAAAGAGACGAAGAAGTCAAAAACGACGAAATAGTAGAAAATCCGCTTGAAAAGTGAAAGTTTTTCAAATTTGCGTATTGACGAAATTGCCTTTTCGACGGATAATATAAGTATAAAAGCGAGCGCGGCAGTTAGTCGCGGCAAAGGAGATAATTATGAATACGGTTATCACCATATCGAGACAATACGGAAGCGGCGGAAGATTTGTGGGCAGATTGCTTGCCGATTCCCTTGGTATTCCGTTTTACGACAAAGAAATCATCGCAATGGCAAGCGAAAATTCGGGCTTTGCGCAAGATTTCATCAAAGAAAACGAACAGAAAATGAAAGGGCTCTCTTCCGTGTCGTTCACGCCGTCGGTGTGGGGCGGAAGCCTTATCAACAGTTTTGAGAATTTCGAGTCACGCATTTACGCAAGCGAAACGGAAGCCATCGAAGAGATTGCAAAGAAAGGCGCGTGCGTAATCGTCGGTCGTTGTGCAGACTATGTGCTCAGAGACAAAGTGAAGTGCATGAACGTCTTCATCTATGCCGATATGCCGTCGAGAGTAGACAGAGTCATCAACGTGTTCCGTCGCACAGACGACCAGAAAAAAGCCGAGCGTATCATAAAGGAAAACGACCGTATGCGTGCAAGACACTATCGCTATTACACCGATTCGGAGTGGGGCGCAAGCGAAAACTATCACATCTCGCTCAATACAAGCGCGTTCGGCGTTGAAAAGTGTGCGGAAATTCTCAAAGAAGCGTATCTCAAATTCGATTCTCTCGACGAGAAAGAAGAGAAAAAAGATTAAAGCCAGTCGTTTTTACGACGCATTATCAAAAAAAAGAGTATAAAAAAAGGTCTTCCGACGGGAAGACCTTTTTTGTATTTCGATTTTTCAGATTCTCAATTCGCTTCTTATTATAAGCAACGAACCGCATGCGATTGAAAGTGCGCCGATTGTGATGAGAAGTTCGTTGAGAATTCCCCAGTAGCAAGCGATAAGCAATGCGCCGAACACGATGAAGAGAACGGGCACGAGAATGATTGCGATTTTGCCGAAAGTGCTTGCGCTCTTAAATTTCGACGCCGTGGTTGCAATGAGATAGATTGCGTACACGATAAGCACGATGCCGATTATGAGAAGCGTGATTTCGAGAATAAGCCACGTGCATACGATGACCACTATGCCGACTGCAAGTTCGATTGCGCCGACAACCCAGTTTTTGTGCATAAGGTCGATTGCGCCCATGAGAATGAAAAGCACGCCCAAAGTGGTGATGAGTGCTTGAACGGCTGCTCCTTGCAAAATGCAGAACAACACGCCGATAATCACGAGTGCAACGCCCGTCGTCACAGCGTTGCCGCTGAATTTGATAGAAACGTTTGATTTGTTTGCCATGATTTGCTCCTTATATGAAACTTTTTTATTTTCTAAATATAGTATAATTCAATCGCTTGTAATAATGCAACGCTCTTCGACGATTTTTCTTAAAAATTAAAAATTTTTAATATGTCGAATTGCGGCGAGAAAATCGCATTTGTTTTGCCGAAACCGCCGCTGAATTTGCACGACGTCGTTCAAATTGCGATTTGTCTTGAAAATTGCAGAAAACGGAGTATAATGGTG
>CALGEU010000100.1 GCA_937881285.1 uncultured Clostridia bacterium
CATAATGAGTGAACGATTCCTATCTATGTGAGTGCCGAGTTCCCCTTCTGCGAGCGATGTTTTGTTAAATAGAGATGGCAATCTGTTCGAGCAGTAGGGGAAAGCCCGAAGGGAAGGGGTAATGTTGCACTAAAAGTATAAGACGAAAACTTAAAAACACGATTATATATCGGAGACCACTATGGAATACAACGGTGAAGGCGTACACGCGCTCGTTTGCGCGGTGGAAGACCTTGAAAGTTCCAACTTAATCTTTATTGACAGAAAACTCAAACCGCTGCTCAAATGCCTGGCGTATTATCCCGAGTTTCGTTCGGTTTTTGCGTATTGCGCGCAAGGTTTCGATTACGAGACGGAAAAACGCAAGGCTATGGCAAAACTCGGAGACAGCGATATTTTCCGCTTACCAAAAAATCAGAAAACGCTCGTTCCTCTGGTCAGCAATATGCTGGTGGAGTTTGATGCGGGAAGTATGGATTTGGTGTCTTTTGCCGCAACGTATTATCCGCAGGAAACGAAACAGGCAAGTTTCGAGCAGTTCTGCCACAAAGTCATAGAGCCGTTCAAACTCGCGCTCGTAAGTCTTGTCGTCGAAGGTATAGACGAAGAGCCCAAGAGCGTCGAACGCACGGTTGAATTTGCGTCGAGCGGTCTTCATCAACAGACCGAATATCTTCTCGTCAACATCTACAACGCAGTGCAGGAAGCGGAAATCACGCTTGACGACAGAGCGGATTATATGGTTATGCTCGAAGGTTTTGCTGCGGCGTTGGACGCGAGAGATTCGCTTATGATAAAGGCAATTTGGCTCGGTCTCAAAAAGGCTTTGAATGCACAAAGGCTTTGCAAAAAAGAAGTTGAACAGATAAACGAAGTGCTTCGTATGTATCTGGTCACAAAATAAGTTAAATGACGGAAAGCGGACTTTATCTGCTGTAAAACGGCAGATAAAGCCCGCTTTTTCAAAAACAGGGGTTTATTATGAAGATGAGAAAAATTATCGTTGCAATGCTTGCGCTCGTGCTCGTGTTGTCGTCTCTTCTGACGCTCGTTGCGTGCGGAGACAAGGGTAGCGGAAAAGACAAAGCCATCATTTACGTCACGGCGTTGTTTGCCGGCGGTCTGTACGACAAAGAGAGCGGAGAAGCGAAATGGGAGCCTTTCAAAACCGAAGTCGACGTAGACGCGTTTTTGCGCGGAGAACTTTCTTTTGAATACGTGCTTGCCACTTTCCCCGAGAAAGAGATAAGCGACACGCTCGTGATGATTCTCAAAGCGCTCACGTATTCCGAAAATACGCTTCTTTGGGATTTGACTCTTGACAACGACGGTGTTGGATACAACAAAAACATCGTTCCTGCAAACGATTTGCCAAAGGATTCAAACGGCAACGTTATGGATATAAGTTACGGCGTTTTCGGAATATACAAATCGTTCGTGACGAACTTGCAGGCAGAATTCGGCAAGGATTACGACGTGTTCGTATACAATCAGGACTGGCGCATTTCGCCAGCCGTAAGCGCGCAAAGACTTGAAGAATACATAAACTCGAAAGGGTATAAAGAAGTCGTGTTTATGTCGCACTCAATGGGCGCGCCCGTCGTGAACAGTTATCTTGCAAGAAGCGAAGAGAACAGAAACAAGGTCAAACTTTACGCAGGATTTGCGCCTGCAACGCTCGGTTCGTTCGATGCGCTCGCGGCGCTTGCATGTCCCGACGTGTACGTCAACAATTTCCTTGAAGGCGTCGATTTGAGCAGTCTGCCCGTTGACGTCAACACAATCGTAAAAGACGTGGTGGGCGGAAAACTCGGCGATTTCTTCCGCAATAATATCGGGCTTATGAGTCTCGTGCCGTCCTGGCAACTTATCGATTCCGACCAATACGGCGACGGAGAAAGCGGCATAACTGTTGACGGCAAGCCGATTGAAAGCAAAGAAGAACTTTACGATTTGTACAAGGGCATGCGTTGGGCAAAATATCTCGTTCCGCGCACTCAGGAAGAAATAATGGAGTCTGAAGAAGGCGACGAAGAGCGTTTGTACAACCGTATAGAAGCAAAAAGCGGTCAATACGCCGACGAAGACGGCTATCGTCTCAAAGACGCGGCGGCAACGCTTGATAAATATTTCGATTCGTTGTTCATTGACGGCAAAATCGCGTCCGAACAAGTCAATTCTTATTATTTCCTTGGCGGCGGCAAGACGAACACGATTACGGCAATGAATCTCACGACCGTTCGCGACGAAAACGGCGAGCCCGTCAGAGACGAATACGGCTGCATTCAGTACAAGTACGAACTCGTCACCGGTTACGGCAACGAAAAGTGCGGAGACGGCACGGTGCCGTATTACAGCTCGATAGGCGGAAACACCGCAACGTCAGAATTTATCCAAAGTCTCGGCAATCGTCTCGTGACGTTTGAAGGCAAAGACCACGGCACGGTGGGTATGAGTTGGGATTTGCTGGGCAGTTACGTCATAGACCTTATAAAGGCACTCGGTTGAACGAATTAAGCGGATAAGCCTTGTGTCAAGCCGCTTGAATAAGTCGAGAAAAATTATATAACAAAAGCGCACTCAGACGAGTGCGCTTTTGCTTATACGAAACGATATATATTCAAGTCGCGATAATCAGGTCGCGTTTCGTATCTTGAATGAGCGGTGGGGCTTTTAGGAAAGCACCACGCCTTTTTTCTTGCGAACCGCTCTTGCGATTGCTTTGACGATTTCGACGAGCGGAATGACGGATATTGCAAGAGCCATTGCCACTGCGTATTCGATTGCGTCGAGTTTTGCAAGTTCAAACGCGTTTGCAAGGAAGGGGACTTCCACGACGATTGTCGTAAGCACGAGCGAGAGTGCCGCCGCGCCCCAAAGCCACCGGTTTTGTTTCTTTACGGCAAACACCGAGCCGTGCAACGAGCGCATATTGGACGCGTGGAAGATTTCTGCCATCGAAAGGGTCAAAAACGCCATTGACGAGCCGAGCATATTTGCATACTCTTCGGGGGCGATTGCCATTGCTTCGGCGTGATGGTCCATTTTTGCAAGAACGTAATAGCCGATGAAATAGGACGCAAGAGTTATGAGCGTAAGGAACACGCCCTGATAGCAGATTGCCGCGCCCATACCGTTTGCGAAAATTCCGTCTTTGGAGTTTCTCGGCGGACGGCTCATGATGTCCTTTTCGGGTGCTTCCATGCCAAGCGAGAGTGCGGGGAAGCAGTCGGTGATAAGGTTTATCCAAAGAAGATGCGCGGGCTTGAAGATGGTGAAGCCTGCAAGAGTTGCCACGAATATCGACAGCACTTCCGACAGGTTGGACGCAAGCAGAAATTGTATTGCCTTGCGGATATTGTCGTATATGCGTCTGCCTTCTCCCGCCGCCGAAACGATTGTCGCAAAGTTGTCGTCCGCAAGAATCATATCCGCGACGTTTTTGGTGACGTCCGTGCCTGTGATACCCATGCCGACGCCGATGTCTGCGTTCTTGATAGACGGAGCGTCGTTGACGCCGTCGCCCGTCATTGCGGTTATATATCCCTTATTTCGCCAAGCGTTGACAATGCGCGTTTTATGTTCGGGCTGCACGCGTGCGTACACGGAGAAGTTCTCGACTTCGTTTTCAAAGTCTTCGTCGCTGATTTTGTCGAGTTCCGCACCCGTTATCGCCTGCGAAGCGTCGGTGATAATGCCGAGTTCCATAGCGATTGCGACTGCGGTGTCTTTGTGGTCGCCCGTAATCATGACGGGGCGTATGCCTGCGCTCTTGCACTCTGCGATTGCGTCTTTGACTTCTGGACGAACCGGGTCAATCATGCCGACGAGCCCCACGAAACACATATCCTTTTCGACGAGTTCGCTTTCGTATTTTTCGGGCGCGGAGTCAAGGTCTTTCTTTGCAAGCGCAAGTACGCGGAGAGCCTTGTCTGCCATTTCTTTGTTCTTTGCAAGGATTTCTGCGCGTTTTTCGTCGGTCATAGGCACGACTTTGCCGCCGTCAAGCACGAATGTACAACGATTTACTATTTCGTCTGGTGCACCCTTGGTGAATTGAACGTATTTTTCGCCTGCGCTATGCACGGTTGTCATCATCTTGCGCATAGAGTCGAACGGAATTTCTCCCACTCTCGGCAATTCGAGTTTTCTCTCGTTTTTGTCAAGACCGAGCGAGTGCGCGTAGTTGACGAGTGCGTTTTCGGTTGGTTCGCCCGTTGCTTCGCCTTTTTCGGTGTCGAATTCCGCGTCGGAGCAGAGAGACATACCGTCTGCAAGCAAGTTTTCGTCGTCTGCATAATGGTCGACGACTGTCATTTTGTTTTGTGTGAGCGTACCCGTTTTGTCCGAGCAGATAATCTGCGTGCACCCCAGCGTTTCCACGGCGGTGAGTTTGCGGATTATCGCATTGCGTTTGGACATATTCGTCACGCCGATTGAAAGCACGATTGTCACGACAGTTGCAAGTCCTTCGGGGATAGCGGCAACGGCAAGAGATACGGCAATCATAAACGTGTTGAGAATGGTCGTTGCGGTGTCGGCTTGAAGAGAGCCGTCAATGCCTGCTCTTATCAGCGAAACGGCAAATATAACGACGCAAATGCCAAGCACGAGATAGGTCAGCACTTTGCTTAGTTGCGACAACTTTTGTTGCAAAGGCGTTTTGCCTTCCTTTGCAGTGGTGAGAGCGGTGGCAATCTTGCCCATTTCGGTGTCCATGCCCGTTGCGGTTACGACCGCTTTTCCGCGACCGTACACGACGGTGCTTCCCATAAACACCATATTTTTGCGGTCGCCCAAAGGCACGTCCGAGCCGTCTTCTCTGACGATTGAGCCGTCTTGTTTGAGAACGGGGACGGATTCGCCAGTGAGCGCGGCTTCTTCGGCTTTCATGCTTGCGCACTCGATTATACGAGCGTCGGCAGGGACGGAGTCTCCTGCTTCGAGCACAACGACGTCGCCGACGACAAGGTCTTCGCTTTTTATCGTGACCTGTTTTCCGTCACGCAAAACTTTGCTCGTGGCGGCGGCGATTTCCTGCAAAGCGTCTATTGCCTTTTCAGCCTTGCTTTCTTGCACTACACCGAGTATCGCGTTGATAAGCACGACTGCCATAATGATGATGACGTCAGACGGAAATTCGCCGTTTATTCCTGACATAATGCCAGAAATCACTGCGGCGACGATGAGAATTATCGTCATCGGCTCGGCAAACTGTTTTAGAAAGCGAAGGAACGGATTTTCCTTTTTGCCTTCTGCAAGTTTGTTTTTGCCGTTCTTTTCAAGTCTCGAACACGCTTCGGCGGTGGTAAGTCCGTCGTGAGCGGAGCCGACTTCGCTAAGTACGTCGTCTACGTTTTTTTGATATTCTCTCATAAATACTCCTTTGGGTATTCTATTATATTGTCCCTTATATATGCTTGCGCATAAGCTTTTCGGTTTTTTTTGCGAGTATTTTGTCTCCGATAAAAAAATAGAGACCTATCCTTGCGGATAAGTCTCATCGTTTCAAATAAAACCGGAGCGAGTTTGCTCGTGTTAGCGGTGTTTATTACACTTCGGGAAGTGCCGATTACTCCCTTATTTGACAAGATTGTATCATATTTTTTTTTCGCCGTCAACGACAATAGTCAACGATTTTTATTTGAAACGAGTATTATCTTTTCTTTGCGTTTGGCTTAAATCGTGCTATCATAAAACTATGCAACAGACAATTTCTCAAAAAGGAATAACCATAAAAACGAGCGACAGATTGAAAAATATCATCGTCGAAGTGCTTTCCGATCTTGAAAGCATAGGCATCGTATGTCCAAACAAGGTGTTGTTCAAGCCGTCAACGGCGTATTCGCGCTACGGCTGGTGCAAGAGCAATCGCTTCAAAGACGGCAGAGCGGTCAATCCCAAATTGCCGTACGATTTCGTCATCGGAATATCCGTGCATATCGTAAACGATTCGGACGTGAAAGACGTCGTCGCGCACGAGATTTTGCATGCGGTCGCAATGAGTGCGGGGCAGTGGGAGCGTCCGCACCAGTTGCTTTGGAAAAACATGGCGAAGCACGTCAACGCGTCTTTGGGTTACAACGTCCAAACCACAGGCAAAAACATTCAGGTTGACGGCGCACCGAAACGCCGAAAACGCCGCAGGGCGGTATACTTTTTCAGATAAAGAA
>CALGEU010000101.1 GCA_937881285.1 uncultured Clostridia bacterium
GTCTCACGTGCATATCGTTCCACATATCGTGTTCGATGTTGTCAATCACGTCGTGGCTTTTTACGATATCGACGTCGGCAGGCACTTCGACGTGCGCAACGACGAAGCAGTGATTTGCGCCGTAACTGTGCACGACAAGGTCGTGGACGCCGATTACGCCGTCGTATGACAGGATTTTCGTAGTGATTTGATTGACGAGTTCCTTTGGCGGCTTTTCTCCGAGAAGGGGAGATATTGCGTCTTTGAGAAGAAGCACGCTTGACACGATGATGAACAGCGAAACCGCGATACCCATTATGCCGTCCACGCTGACTTTCGGATTGATTCTGTCGCCGCATACGTCGATGATAATCGTGGATATAAGCACGGCAAGCGTCGTGAGAGAGTCGTTTCGACTGTCTTGCGCGCTCGCTTTAAGTGCGTTTGACGATATGGCTTTTGAAAAATCGGTGTATACGAGCATCTGTACGAGTTTCAGCACGATACTCACCGACAACACGACGTATGTGAAAACGCTCACTTCGACGGGCGTCGGGCTGATGACTTTTTCGATGGAAGATTTCAAAAGAGCAATGCCGAGAAACAGCACCATCATAGACACGAGAAGCCCCGTGACGTATTCGTATCTTGCGTGTCCGAACGGGTGATCTTTGTCGGGCGGCGTGCTTGAAAGTTTGAATCCGACGAGTGTAACCACGCTGCTACCGGCGTCCGACAGGTTGTTTATTGCGTCCGCGATTATGGTTATGCTTCCGCCTATGATACCTGCAACGATTTTTATCACGAACAATATCGCGTTGCTGATTATGCCGATAATGCCTGCGCATACGCCATAGCGATTGCGCACTTTCGGGTCGGTTACGTTTTCGTAATCTTTTATGAACGCTTTGCGTAAAAGTTTCATTGTTTTCTCTCTCAAAATTGATTATAAATAAGATACTCTTATATATGATTTTAGTCAAACGAAATTGAGAAACGTAAAATTAAAAAGGACGGATAGCCGTCCTTTTTATCTGCAAAATTTTTGTTATTTTATTTTTCTCGGTCTCGTTTTGAGAGCCTGAACGGTGAAGTAGAGCGCAACGCACAGCCCCACCGCGCCGACGATTGCAACTATGACGTACCAAAGGTTTGCGTCGACGTGTGCGCCGGATTTTGCTCTTTGCCACATATTCACAACGATGTCGTTGCGGTCTCCGAAGTCGCGCATAACTCCGAGAGTGTCGTTGATGGCGGGGTAGCGACCTTCGTTTGAGAAGTACTCTTCGATGTCGTATTCGTTGTCTTCGATATATGCAAGCACGTCTTCATCCGCTTCGAGAATCGCTTTTGCCGTTGCAGAAGTGTAACCGATTGCCACCGAGTTGCGAATCGAACTCATGGGATTGCACATATAGTCGATAAACATCATTGCTGCAAGTTTGTTGTTGACGCTCGTGGGAATGCACCAGCCGTCGTACCAGATGTTGCTTGCAACTGACGGAACGAAGTATCCCAGTTGATAGGTGTCGGTTTCTTCGTCGTAGCCGCCTTCTTCGATTGCCCAAAGCGCGTCGCCGCTCCAAGCAAAGTCTGCGTAAACGATTTCGTTTATCATATCGTCTTTGCCGAAGTCCACTTCGTATCCCGAGATATGTTCGCGCTGCTCCGTCAGAACCGTTTCAGCCGCAGAGACCATTTCGTCGTCGGTGCAGTTGATGAGTTGTTGAACGGTGTATTCTTGATATTTTTCGGGGAGCAAACCGTATTCGTACATATAGAAGATAGCCGCCGCATAAGTGTCGCGCACGCTGTCTTTCATGAGAATTTTGTTTTCGAGACGTTCGTTGTTTTGCACGTTCCAAAGCACGCCCCAGCCGTATTCTTCGAGTTCTTCAAGGCTGACGACTTCGGTGTTGTACAAAATTCCGAGCGTTCCGCACATATACGGCACCATGAATTCCGTCATGTCGTAGACGTTGCCGTCCTTTGCGGTGACAGAGCCGAACATGGATTTTATCACGTCCATAATGTCGGGTTCGATGTTGCCCCAGTTTGTGTTCGTAATTTCGTTATACGGTGTTAAACTGCTCATATTGTTCAGTGAAATACCGTATTTGTCAAGTTGGGGTTGCAATTCTTCTTTCAAAGCCTTGTGGTTGAGAAGACATCCTGCGGTGAGAAGTTTTTCGATTGCGTATTCGCTCGGGCAAATCAAATCGACGTTTGCGTCGCCTTTAAGCACCTTGGTCATCATCGTTTCGTTGGTGTCGAAAGTGGTGTAGGTGATAGAGAGCGCGCGCCCTGTCATCTGCTGATAATAGTCGGCAAATTCGTCGAGAAGGCGTTTGCCGGTCTCTTCGTCTTTTTCGGTGTCGATATAGTCTTCCCAGTTGTAGATGACAAGCCTGTCTCCGCCCGATTGCGTCGTTCCGCTCGTGGTGTTACAAGCGGACAGAACGGGAAGCAAAACGCAGATTGCAACCAAAGACAAAACTATGAGATATGCAAATCTTTTCATGCGTTTTTCTCCTTGTTCTTTTTCTTCTCGCGGGATATTTTGACGAGATTGATTGAAAGCACGGCGGCAAGCACTGCGACGAAGATTATAGAGAAGATTGCGTACCAGAACGGTTCGAGACCTTGCACTCTCGCGTCGGAGTAAATGAACGTTGACAGCGTGTTGATGCCCGTTGCCGCGCCTTTGTTGATTTGAGTGATGATGAAGTCGTCCATTGACATAATGAACGCCATTACGAATCCGCTCACGATACCCGGCGTGATGATGGGGATCATGACTTTGGTCAACGCCTTGAACGGATTTGCGCCAAGGTCGAGAGCCGCTTCGTAGATGTTGGGGTCCATTGATTCGAGTTTCGGCAAAACGCTGAGCACGACGTATGGGGTGCAGAAAGCGATGTGCGCGATGATGAGACGAAGGTATCCTTCGGGGAAGGAGAACGTCACGAAGAATATCATCATTGAAACCGCCATAACGATTTCGCTGTTGATAATCGGGAACTGGTTGACGTTTTCGACGATGCGTCTTGCGCGCTTGCCGAGATTGAATATGCCTATCGAAGCAAACGTGCCCATTATGGTTGCGATGACGCTGGATACGCTTGCGATGATGAGCGTGTTTGCAACCGCGCTCCAAAGTTCGGGTGATTTGTCCGATTTGAAAATGGACACGTACGCTTCGAAACTGAATCCGTTGTCGAAGTTGAAGTTGGAACTGTTGGAGAACGAATAGATTATGAGCAGAATTATCGGCGCGTACAGAATGGCAAGGACGACGAGCAGATAAAACTTTTCAAAAAAGCCTTTGATTTTTTCTTTTACCATAACGATCTCCTTACCGCATTGCTGTTGCGATTGAATTTGTTCATGACGAAGTTGGACAAAAGCACGAACACGAGCATAACCAAACTCATGATAGAGCCGACGCCGTACATGCCTTGCTCGAAACTCAACTGAATCGAATCACCGAAAAGGAATATCTTTCCGTTTGATAGAAGTTGAGATATCGCGTAGGTTGATATGGTGGGAATAAACACCATCGTTATGCCGCTGAATATGCCGCTGAGCGAAAGGGGCAGCGTCGTCTTCAAAAACACCGTCGCTTTGTCTGCGCCAAGGTCTTGCGCCGCTTCGATATAACTCTTGTCTATGCCCGAAAGAGTGGTGTGCAAAGGAAGTATCATAAACGGCAGATAGTTGTACACCATGCCAAAAAGTACAGTTCCCATGCCGAGTTCCACACCCAGAGCAATGAATATCGCTTTCGTTGCGAGCGTGCGGATAAGAAAGTTTACGCCCATCGGAATGATGTAGAGAAGAACGAGTATTCTTCCGCTCGACATCTTTGACAGGAAATATGCCACGGGGTATCCGATGATAAGGCAAAGCGCGGTGGTGATGACGCCCACAAGCAACGAGTTGCCCAAAACCACGAGACTTGACTTTGACGTGAAGAACGTCTTGAAGTTGTCAAGCGTCAGATTGTTTCCGTTGTCGAGAAACGCGTTCACGAGAATGAGAACGAGCGGTATCACGACGAAAAGCAGAAGAAAAAGGATGTATGGTATTGAAAACACCTTTTTCGTCAGCCTGAATTTTTTGCGAGCCACTTTTTTCATTCTTCGGTGTTCTCCTTGGCGTCGTCTTGCGGTTCTTGTGCAAGTTCTTGCTCGTGTGTTTCGATGATTTCTTCCACTGCGTCGAATTTTTCGGGTTCTTCAAGGCGCGCTCTTTCGATTGCTTCCTGTTCTTCCTTTGTGAGAGTTTCGTCTTTTACGACCTTTTCTTCTTGTTCTTCTTCGACGTCGCGTTTTTCGATGATAATCTTTTCGGGTGCAATCTTTATGCCGACGCGGTCGCCTTTGAGCCAGTCATCGTCGGTGTCCGCAAAGAAGTTGTAGTGGTCGTCGGTGGAGAGAATCGCCTGATAGTAACTGCCTTTGTAGATAGAAGAAAGCACGTTTGCGCCGATAACGCCGTCTTCTTCGTCGTCGGTGATTTCCACGTCGTCGAAGTCAACGAACACTTTGACGGGAGTGCCGACGGGAAGGTCGGTCTTGCACTCGAAGTCTGCACCGCAGATTTCAACGAGATTTTCGCCCGTGATGACGGTGTCGATTTCGTTGATGATACGCGTTTTGTGCATGATATGAAGGTCAAACGGCTTGATGTAGATTCCGACCGTTTCACCGATGTCGTAAGTGTCCGTGTCGTGCGCGACGATTTCGTTGCCGTTTGCAACCAGCGTAATCTGATAGTGGTCGCCTTTGAACACCGACGAGATGACTTCCGCGGTGAGAATGGTGCGCTTGTCGTCCACCTTTTTGATTTTCACGTCTTCGGGGCGGATGATGACGTCGATTGGCTCGTTGTGTTTGAAGCCCTTGTCAACGCACTCGAAAACAGTGTCGCAGAATTCGACTTTGTAGTCTTCGAGCATAGTTCCCGAAAGAATGGTGCTTTCTCCGATGAAGTCCGCAACGAAAGCGTTTGCAGGTTCGTCGTACACTTTTTCGGGGGACGCGATTTGTTGAATTTCGCCCATGCGCATGACCACGATTTTGTCGGACATAGTGAGCGCTTCTTCCTGGTCGTGTGTGACGTAGATGAAGGTTATGCCGAGACGTTTGTGCATATCCATGAGTTCGAGTTGCATGTCTTTGCGCATTTTAAGGTCGAGTGCGCCGAGCGGTTCGTCGAGAAGAAGCACTTCGGGTTCGTTGACGAGTGCGCGAGCGATTGCAACTCTCTGTTGTTGACCGCCGCTAAGGGAAGACACGTTTCTGTGACCGTAGTCTTCAAGGTCGACCATTTTGAGAGCGTTGTTGACTTTTTCTTTTATTTCCGCTTTCGTGTACTTTCTGAAAAGTTGCACGGTTTCGCCTTTTTTGTTCACCTTCGTGCCGTTGGGGATAACTTTGAGTTTCAATCCGAAAGCGATGTTGTTGAACACGTTAAGGTGCGGGAAGAGAGCGTACTTTTGGAATACGGTGTTCACGGGGCGCAAGTGGGGCGGAGTGTCCGTGATGTCTTTGCCGTTGAAGATGATTTTTCCGCTCGTGGGCATTTCAAAGCCTGCAATCATACGCAAAGTCGTGGTCTTTCCGCAACCGCTCGGGCCGAGCAAAGTGACGAATTCTCCGCGCTTTATCGTGAGACTTGCGTTTTTGACGACTTGCTTTCCGTCGTACTCTTTGTAGACGTTGCGAAGTTCGATGATGTTGTCAACCTGTGTTTTGTTTGTCATTGTCGTATTCCTTTCAGAGTCGCGCTCCGATATTGATTTTTATATAGATAAACA
Source organism: uncultured Clostridia bacterium (assembly GCA_937881285.1). GTDB lineage: Bacteria > Bacillota > Clostridia > Christensenellales > CAG-917 > CAG-475. The sequence goes on from CALGEU010000101.1 coordinate 5,801, forward strand.
AAAGTTATTATATTTCTATATTGCTTGTTTTCGCTTGCCGTATTTTGCGATTATCGCGCAATCGGCAGTTTATGGTGATGATTTAATGCGATAAACAATTTGTTTTGATTGTTTACGGAGATTAAAACGTGGGGGGAGAAGCAATCCATAGCACCACTGCTTTTTCGCTCGTGCGGTTTTCAAGATGATGCACTTTTGACGAAGAGAAATAAAACACTTCGCCTTTTTTCACGCAATACGCCGCTTGTCCTATGTGCAGCCACACTCTTCCCGAAAGCACGTATCCGAACTCTTCTCCTTCGTGCGGAACGTCTTCTTCGAGCGTAGTATGCGGTTCGAGCGTCACGCGGATAGGCTCCATTTCGTTCTTTTGAGCGTT
>CALGEU010000102.1 GCA_937881285.1 uncultured Clostridia bacterium
GGCTTGTGTGTGACGCAAGTTCGGCGCTCAAAGGCTCGCCGCCTTGCGGCTCGAAGTTCCGTCTTTGAACATACATATTCTGTTTATAAAGAAAAAACATTTAAACTACAAATTTGAAACAGATGAAAAACAAGAAAGAACCGCTCGCACAGATAGGAGCGTACTGTGTGCGTACGTGACTATTTGTGCGGGCGGCTCTGACGAAGTTGTTCGCTAAAATGCGCGCTCAAACGCGAGACATGTATTCGCCGGTACGTGTATCGATACGAATAGTATCCCCTTCGTTGACAAACATAGGAACTTGAAGTTCATAGCCTGTTTCGACGGTTGCGGGTTTGGTTGCGTTGGTGGCGGTGTTGCCGGCAACTGCAGGTTCGCAAACGGTGATGAGAAGTTCGACAAAGTTTGGCGGTTCAACGGAGAACGGTGCGCCTTGGAAGAACTTCATGGTGACGTTCATGTTCTCTTTGACAAAGTTGAGTGCGTCTTCCACTTGGCTGTGGTTGAGCGGAATTTGTTCATAAGTGTCTGCATCCATGAAATAATAGAATTCGCCGTCATTGTAGAGATATTCCATCGTCTTGGTCTCGATGTGAGCGAGTTCAAATTTTTCGGTGGGGTTGAACGTTTGTTCAAGCACTGCGCCGGTGACGACGTTTTTCATCTTCATACGGACGAATGCTGCGCCCTTGCCCGGTTTGACGTGCAAGAAATCGACGACGGTCATAATCTTGTTGTCATAAAGGAAGGTTACGCCCTTTCTCAAATCGCCTGCCATAATTTGTGCCATAGTTGTATTCTCCTAAATATGTTTTCTTGATTTAAGATGCTTTTAAATTATTTTAGCACCTTATGTCGCATATTGCAAGTTTTCGCTTTTGTTTTGCCTTGCAATATGCGGATTTGTCTTTGGTTTTTCGCTTATTTAGCGTATTCTACGCTGCGCACTTCCCTGATGACGTTGACTTTGATTTGTCCGGGATACTCGAGTTCGTTTTCGAGTTTCTGCGCAATCTCTTTTGCAAGAAAGACCGTGCTTGCGTCGTTGACTTGTTCGGGCTTGACCATAACTCTGATTTCTCTGCCCGCTTGCACTGCAAACGTTTGTTCGACGCCGTCAAAGGATTTTGCGATATCTTCGAGTTTTTCGATACGTTTGACGTAAGTTTCGACGGATTCGCGTCTTGCGCCGGGTCTTGCACTTGAAATTGCGTCCGCCGCCTGAACGAGCACTGCCGAGATTGTTTGCGGTTCGATATCGTTGTGGTGCGCCGCGATTGCGTGAATGACTTCGGGACTTTCCTTATACTTCTTTGCGATGTCTACGCCGAGTTGGATGTGCGTGCCTTCGAGTTCGTGGTCGACGGCTTTGCCGATGTCGTGCAACAAGCCTGCTCTTCTTGCGACTCTTGGGTCTACGCCGAGTTCTGCCGCCATGATAGACGCAAGAGACGCGACTTCGATTGAGTGTTTGAGCACGTTTTGTCCGTAACTGGTGCGGTATTTGAGTCTGCCGAGAATCTTGACGATTTCGGGATGCAAGCCGTGAACGCCCACTTCAAACGCCGCTTCTTCGCCCGCTTCTTTGATGCCTGCTTCGACTTCTTTTCTCACCTTGTCGACCATCTCTTCGATGCGTGCGGGGTGAAT
>CALGEU010000103.1 GCA_937881285.1 uncultured Clostridia bacterium
TTTACAGAGATGAAAAGATGACAAAGCGTATTGACATCACCGGACAAACGTTTGATACACTGGGGGCTAGTTTGCAAGAAAAAGAAAGTTACTATTATGCAAAAACGCTATATGTGGAATTAGTAGGATAACCAAGCGTTCTAATATAATATAATTATAAAAGTATCAAATTCAAAAGTTTTTAAATAAACAAAATTAATAGGAGATCATTTATGAAAAAAAAGATTGTAATTGTATTGCTGACATGTGTATTGCTTTCGCTTGCTTTGTTTTCATTTGCAGGTTGCAACAGAAAACTCGTTACGGTAAATTTCTATGCAATTTCGTATCCGAATTCCGATGATGTAAAACTCGAGTTTTCGGATATACAATGGAGTGGCAGATCGGTTGTTGTTGATGGCTATGTTGAAGACTACAATGAAAAACACAAAAATCTCTGCGGCGGGGTTTTCGGTTGGGGATTCTACTTGGACAAGGGGTGTACAAAAAAGTATAATCTAGACACAAAAATTAACGAAGACACGGATTTGTATACGTTGTATTGTAGCAACGGCTCGAATTTCGTTACTTTCTGTTTTGAAGGAATAAATTATTATTTTTTTGTGGAAGACATCAATGCAGAATTGACGGTCGATTCATTTGTCGTTTCTGCATATGGAAAAGAACTTGACAGAGAAAAAATACAGTTTTACAGAGATGAAAAGATGACAAAGCGTATTGACATCACCGGACAAACGTTTGACACGCTTGGGGTTAGTTTGCAATCGCCATTGTTTTATTATACAAAAGTATTATATGTGAAATTGGCAGTATAAACAAAAGAAAGGAGAAAAATATAATGAAACGATTCAAATTTGGGATTTTTACACTTTGTATGGTTTACGTGGTATTAATGGCATTTTCTGTTTGTGTTGAAAGCGTAAGCGATATGCTAAGAACACAAGAACATTTTAATCATATGAACTGTGGTGGCTTTGAAGAGATTAATGATTATCTTGACGATGTGCCCCCGCATCCAAATGATTATAAAAATTTTGTAAACCAGTATTTTAGGAATTTGACGTATCACGGTTATAATGCACATGGCTCGTGTGCTTATATTGCTCTGGGCATGGTTTTGTCGTATTTCGACACGTATTGGAATGATAAAATTATTCCTGAACAATATGATAAAACAGCAAGCATTGATGGAACTCATTCTTATGATTTGTCGCCAGGTATAGAAGATACTGCACCGTCATCAAATAGTAGTTATTCAGAATACTTAAACGATATGTTGGGAAAGAAGTCAAGCAATTTTCATGCATATCTACTATCCATAGGTAGTTCACTTGGATATACAAATGATGGACTTGGGTTATACCTTTATCAGCTATATGAAATTTTTAAGAAGTATGGTAATGTAAACGATGCCGTTAGTGGTGATAACTTTACATACATTCTTGAAGATAGAGCAAAAGGGTCTACGGCATCACAAGACGACATGAAAAAATCTATCAAAACGTATATGAAATTAGGAATTCCCGTGATGGTGCATATTCAGGGATATAGAAAAGGCTCCCTTTTACGTGTGAACACCGATGGACATGCAATTGTCGCATATGATTATGATGAAGAAACTGATACCATATACGGACATTTTGGTTATGGCGCAGAATTTATGCATCAAAACATTTTGAGCGAAGTAAAAGGAGTCGTATTTGATGATATAGTAGGGTATTTGGTTATAAATCCATTCCGAAGTGAACATTATCATTCAAATAATTATGTTATGTCGGCATATCAGACGCTTTGTGCTTGTCAACTTGTTACTCACGAACATAAATTGCATTACAAAGACAAGCTTGCAAACAGTCACACGGCGTATTGCTATTGTGAGTATTCTCAAGTAGAGTCACACACATTTTTGCCAGAGCCAAGCGGAAGATTCGATATATGCACAAAATGTAATTATAGGAAAAAGAGTGGTGGCGGACTTGTCCCGATTCCAGGTGAGTTCAGCATCGATGAAGAAGTAGAGAAGATGCAGAAAGAAATGGATCAAACCGAATACATAGTTGCGGCGTAATATATGCAAAAAAACGGTATCGTGGACGATGCCGTTTTTCTTATGTAAAACCCAAAGGAAATTTATCGATATATGCGGATTTTGCATAAAGAATTGCAAATTTTGTGCGATATTTGAAATATATCGATAAAAACTTGACAATCAGGGGTGAATAGGGATATATTTTTAGCGATAAAAAATTACGGAGTGCGAATATGACGACAATTGACAACAAGGATATATCAAAGGCAACGCTCAATCGCTTGCCGTCCTATCTCAAATATCTATATCAACTTGACAAACTCAATGTGGCAACCGTGTCAAGCACCACGATCGCAAACGGACTAAATCTCAATCCCGTGCAGGTGAGAAAAGACATCGCGCTTGTTTCAAGCGTTGCGGGCAAACCGAAAATGGGTTACGTCACGAAAGAAATCATTGCGGATCTCGAAGGCTTTTTGGGATACAACAACACGCACGACGCTATACTAGTCGGCGTCGGCGGACTCGGAAAAGCGTTTTTGGGATACGGCGGTTTTGAGAATTACGGTTTGAATATCGTGGCGGCGTTTGACAACAACGAAAAACTCGTCAACACGAAAATCAACGGAAAACCGGTGTATGACGTGAGCAAACTTCAAAGCATCGTGGCAAGATTCAACATTCAAATCGGTATCATCACCGTGCCGTCGTATGCTGCGCAAGAAGTCGCCGACAGAATGGTTGCGGCAGGCATCAAAGCGATATGGAACTTTGCTTCCGTGCATCTCAACATCCCGTCCGACGTGGCACTCAAAAACGAAGACCTTGCTTCTTCGCTTGCGTTGCTCAGTCTTCAGATTCAATCCAACAGAAAGGACGGCTGACATCTCGTTTGTCAAAAAACAATCGATTGAAGCCTATAAAAAACGGCAAAAACAAAATCCCGCAAAATTGCGGGATTTTTTCGTATTGCCGTGTTGATGATACAAAAACAGAACTATAAAACATTTATTCTGCCAAATTTTCTATTTCCGTTGGCAATCCGAACGAGAAAGAAAGCGTGTTTTCTACAAGCGACTTCACAACTCTTTCATCCGACGAAGATAAACACTCGTAAGAGCCGAGAGTTGTTTCACCGAGACTCATCGAAGACACCGAGCATCCGCCGAGCGTTGCGGAAAGAGTGCAAAGCGGTCTTAATTGCTCGCGCATACCGACGCACACACGCGAGAGATTTGACGTTGAAACTCGCACGGTGGCTTCAACGCTGTCCACAACTTCAACCGAGACGAAAGGATAGTCTTCGGCGATGTCGTAGGCAATCTTTCTCCAAAGGCTGGATATCGCAGTCGGTTCGACTGGCAAGACCAAAGTCAGATTTTCCGCTTTCATTTCAGCAAGTTCGTATGCGATGCGAAGCACTTTTTCAATCTCCAACTCACTGAGCGTGTTCACGTCTTTTGCCTGTCTGCCGAAAGCAGTGCTCGACGAGAACGAACTTTCGGGGAAACGGCTTTCGTCGCACACGAAATATTCGTCATCTTTCTCGCCGTCCTGCACGATTTGCACGTTCGCAAAAAGACCGAGTTTTGCTCGTATAAGAGACAGCGGCGCGGTTGCGCTTGAAAAGTGCGGTG
>CALGEU010000104.1 GCA_937881285.1 uncultured Clostridia bacterium
AAAAAAATCAAGGGAGAAAAGCGGCTCTTTCAAATAAAAAATAATAGGGAGTTATTTAAGGACGGACACGGCGTCGAGAATTGTCTTTTCGAGTGCTTCCTGTCCGTATTTGTCGACTTCGGCTTTGTTCTTCTCGCCGTGCGTGAGACAGCCGGCGCCGCCTATGCAACCGCCGACGCACGCCATACCTTCGATGAAGTTGAAGTCGCCGATGTTTTTGTTCTTTTTCATAAGGGCGATCTTGCATTGTTCGATGCCGTCGCAAGCGCACGATTTGAGATCGAAATCGATGTTCTGTTCTTTCAAAGACTCTTTGAGAGAATCGCTGAGTCCGCCGCTTCTTGCAAAGATACGTCCGAAGTACGACGCATTGTCAAGCACGCCTTCTTCAAACGTAGTGATGTCGAAATCTCTGCTGTCGAAAAGCGCTTGCAATTCTTCAAACGTAATGACCGAGTCAACGTACGGCTTCACTTTCTCGTCGAGAATCTCCGCTTTCTTTGCGGTGCAAGGTCCTATAAACACGACTTTTGCGTCGGGCGTTGTGTCCTTGATATACTTGGAAATCATGCCCATCGGCGAGAGATTGTGCGAGATGTAAGGAACGAGCGTCGGGAAATTCTTCTTAATGTACGACACGAACGCCGGGCAGCACGAACTTGTAAGGAAACCTTTTTGAGCAAGTTCTTTGCCTTCTTCCAAAAGCACCATATCCGCGCCGAGTGCCGCTTCCACGACCGTGTAGAAGCCGAGTTTTTTAAGTCCCGTGATGACCTGACCGAGTTTTGCGTAAGTAAACTGGCTGGAAATTGACGGAGCAACCACGGCGTAAAGTTTATATTTGGTGTTGTTCTCGCTCTTCTTGATAAGGTCGATGACGTTGAGAATGTACGACTTGTCGGAGATTGCACCCCACGGGCATTGATACACGCACGCGCCGCATTCTATGCACTTGGAGTTGTCGATTTTTGCCGCGCGACTTTCGTCCATCGTGATTGCCTTGACTTTGCAGGCGTTTTCGCAAGGACGTTTGTGATTGATGATTGCGCTGTACGGGCAGACCTTTGCGCATGCGCCGCACTCTTTGCATTTCGACTTGTCGATATGCGCGACGTGTTGAGCATCGAGCGTGATTGCGCCGAACTTGCACGCGTCTTCGCAACGGTGAGCAAGACAGCCGCGACAAGCCTGTGTGACTTCGTATCCGCCCATCGGGCACTCGTCGCAAGCGATGTCGATTACTTCGATGACGTTGGGATTTTCTTTGTTTCCGCCCATTGCGAGTTTGACGCGTTCGGT
>CALGEU010000105.1 GCA_937881285.1 uncultured Clostridia bacterium
CCTTGACGACTTCCGTCATAGTCAAAGAGAATTCGCCTTGAGCAAGAGCCTTTTCTGCTTCTGCTTCTTCTTGACGGATTGCGTCAACGTCTTTCTTGGAAAGGGAGACGTACTCTTTGTTGACAGCCAAGATGGTTGCTTGAACTTCGTCGCCTTCTTTGAAATCGGCAGGATTGTAGTTGCCGTCCAAAGTTGCTTCGCTCTTGTCGATGAAACCGTCTTTCTTGCCGCCGATTGCAACGTAAATACCGTTGTCGCCTGCGCTGATGACTTTGCCTTTGATGCGTTTGCCGACTTTGTAGTTGGTGTAACCCACGGAGTTTGCAGATTTCATAAGGTCTGCCATAGTGGTAGGTTCTTTTTCTTCAGCGTTTGTTTGCTCTTGAAGCGTTGCCTCGTTTTTCACTTCAGTTTCGACTGTTTCCACAGCGTTCTTTTGAGTTTCACTCATAAGTTGTGTTACCTCCTGTATCAACCACGGCGGAGTTGACGCTCCTGCGACAATTGATACACTTTGAATATCCTTGAAAAATTTTGTTTGATTCAGTGCGTCGCTCACGCTCTCGACAAAATACGTATCGGGATTGACTTGTTTTGCCACTTCGTACAAACGTCTCGTGTTTGCGCTCGTGTGGCTGCCCAAGACCAAAACCGCTCCGCCCTTTGCCGCAAGAGCACGCGCTTCGTCCTGTTTCACTTTTGTAGTATAACAAATAGTATTGAAAATGCCAACTAAATTACCGTGTTTTTTTTCAAAATTCTTTGCATTTTCTTCTATTTTTTCAAATTTTTCCGGCAAAATGGTCGTTTGAAACAAAATCGACGTATTTTTGTCTCCGATTTTCAGGTCTTCGTCGTCTCTGACCACTTTGACTTTGTCCCCGGCATACGACGCAACGCCAATGACTTCGTCGTGATTTTTATCGCCCACGATGATTATATCGTCGCCTGCTATTCGTCTTTCGTCCGCAATTTTCTGATTGCGTTTGACGACGGGACAAGTCGCGTCGAAAAGAATCACTCCGCGCTCTTGAAGACTATCCTGCAATTCTTTTGTTATGCCGTGCGCGCGAATGAGAACGACGTCGCCTTTTTTGAGTTTCGATTCGTCTTTCACGTCAAGGCAAATCGCGCCCTTATCTTGCAGATATTGCGTGACGAGTTCGTTGTGCACGAGTTCTCCGAGCGTATAAATTTTTCCGTATTTTTCAACGAGTTCCAACGCTTTGTCAAACGCGCTTTTCACTCCCTTGCAAAATCCGGCGTGTTTTGCAACGACAACTTCCATTTTCTCTCATTGCTCCCAAAGAGCCTATTTTTAAAATCGCGCCGTTGGCTGTGCGGCGCGAATTTCGGACGTTTATTTATCTTTCTTTGCGGCTTTTTTTAGTTTTTTGCCGTATCTCGTATTGTTCTCGACGTATTCGTTGCAAAGACGACGCGTCTCGTCCATTTTTTCGCGAATAAGTTCGGTTGCTCTATGGTTTTCTTCGGGCGTTTTTGCGCCGTAGAACTCTTCGAGCGTAAACGGCTCTCCGACGTACAACCAGTTCTTGCGGAACGCTTTGGGCGAACGATAGTAAATCATAGGAACGACGGGGACTTTCGTTTTGATTGCAAACCTTGCCGTGCCCGTCTTGAATT
>CALGEU010000106.1 GCA_937881285.1 uncultured Clostridia bacterium
AATTCTTCGTTCCGCAAACCGCACATACGGGCTTACGCATAACCTGCAATATCGCGCCGCATTTTGCGCAATATCTGCTTCCGGCACTGTTTTTTGCGTGACAAGCAGGACAGACCGTCTGATAATTTTCAACGACGTCCGCTCCGCAAGTGGGACAAAACGCCTGTCCCGGCTTCACTTCGTTTCCGCATACTTTACAAATAAACATATTTCACCTATAAGCGTACTTATATTCGTTCAATCGGGTGCGGGTGTCCCGCCCGATATTATGCTTTTGGCTTGAAACTATCTTTTAGACCGACGATGCTGTTAAATTCGTTCTCTTCGTTGCGTTTGATGAAGTAGCCTTCGCGCAAGAACTGGAATCTCGTATGCACGGGGGCTTCCGCGACGATTTTTTCCGCCTTGCCGTTGAGAACGGTGAGTGAATTGCGGTTGACTCTGTCCATATAATCGCCGTCGCCGTCGTTGATGAGATAGTCGAACATATTGAGTTTAACGTCTGCGCAGTCGTTTGCATTGACCCAATGTATCGTGCCTTTGACTTTCATGTTTGCGCCTTCTTCACCCGATTTCGTGCCGGGCAGATATTCGACGTGCACGCAAGTAACGTTGCCGTTTTCGTCCTTGTCGCAACCGACGTGTTTGACGATATACGCGCCTTTGAGTCTCACGATTCCGTCGGGTTTAAGACGGAAATATTTGGGTGGCGGATCGAGAGCGAAGTCGTCTTGCTCTATATAAAGTTCTCTCGAGAACGTGGTCTCGTGAACGCCCGCGTCTTCTTGTTGCGGATTGTTTTCGATATAAACGGGTTCGCTTTGTCCTTCTGGATAGTTGTCGACGACGAGTTTGAGCGGTTTTGTCACAACCATTGCTCTTTGAGCGTGTGCGTTAAGGTCTTCTCTCACGCAATGCTCGAGCATAGATATGTCAACTTCGCTGTCCGCTTTTGCAACGCCGATACGGGAGCAGAAATCGCGGATTGCTTCGGGCGTATAACCGCGCTCTCTTATGCCCGACAAAGTCGAAAGTCTCGGATCGTCCCAGCCCCACACCACTTTTTCGTCAACGAGACGCTTGATGAAACGCTTGCTCATAACGGTGTGCGTGAGATTGAGTCTTGCAAATTCTATCTGTCTGGGGCGCGGATCGAAACCGCAGTTGAGCGTCACCCAGTCGTAAAGCGGACGGTGGTTTTCAAATTCGAGCGAGCAAAGAGAGTGCGTGATGCCTTCGATTGCGTCTTCGATCGGGTGCGCAAAATCGTACATCGGATAAATCACCCATTGATCGCCCGTGTGCGGATGCGTCGCATGGCAGATACGATAAATGACGGGGTCGCGCATGTTGATGTTTGGCGACGCCATATCGATTTTGGCACGCAAAACTTTTTCGCCGTCGGCAAATTCGCCGTTTTTCATTCTTTCAAACAAGTCGAGATTTTCTTCGACCGAGCGGTTGCGATAGGGGCTTTCCGTGCCGGGCACGCCGAAACTTCCGCGAGTTGCGCTTATTTCTTCTGCGGACAAATCGCAAACGTACGCTTTGCCGTCTTTGATGAGTTTCACCGCACATTCGTACATCTTGGGGAAATAGTCGCTTGCGTTGTGCAACTCGTCCCAATCGAAGCCGAGCCACTTGATGTCCGCCTTGATGCTTTCCATGTATTCCACGTCTTCTTTTGCAGGGTTGGTATCGTCAAAACGGAGATTGCATGCGCCGTGATACTTCTCTTTCATGCCGAAATTGATGCACAAAGCTTTTGCATGTCCGATGTGCAAATATCCGTTGGGTTCAGGGGGAAATCTCGTGATGATTTTGCTGACTTTGCCTTCTGCAAGGTCTTCGTCGATGATTTCTTCGATAAAGTTTCTTGAATTGTCGTCCATAAAGTCCGTCCAGCCTTTTATAATTGCAAATACGCGCGCGTACGCTGCGCATTATCTTTACTATTTTATTTATAATAAAACGAAAAACATCAGATGTCAATAATACAAGGGCGGAAAACATTTTTTTGAATTAATAATTATATACTGTTCTTTCATTATACACTATAGGTTGAATTTAGCAAGTAAGAAGAGCACATTATATTGTGTGTTGCGGTCTTATTATCAAAAATGAGTATAAAAATTAGTATAATTTTTTGCAAATTTTTACATCAGATTAGTTTTTATATATTGCAATAGATTGCTTAAATCGCAATAGTTTTCATACTTGCTCCGAGTTTTCTATTTCCTTTCGGCACGGCGGTTTAGCACCGATAAGAACCTCTGTCAACGGCATAAAAATCTTGTTTTTATGCTATCAAATTTTGGTTCAATTTCAATGCGCATTTTAACCGATTTTTTATACGTTGGCGATTAGACGAGCCGTAGTCTTGATACAAGTGTGACGATTAGACGTGCCGTAGTCTTGATACAAGTATAAGGACTTTTACACAACATTTTTATGCTGTTCGTTGACATAGGCTTTCTGTGATTTGAAGTGATACGTTTTTGAGTTTTCTCGGTGCTGCGCCGTTTTGTTGCCGAAAGGCAAATAAAACTCGGAGCGTATCAAATATGAAATCTCAAATCAATCTTCAAAATCAAAATGCAATCAGCATTTATGATG
>CALGEU010000107.1 GCA_937881285.1 uncultured Clostridia bacterium
TACGACGCAATGACGAAACACGGCACGCAGGAAGAGAGAAAGAATTTGCGAACGCAAGGCGCGGTGAAACAACTGGGCGAAATTCTCAATCTGCACACTTTGCCTAACCGTATGGAATGTTACGACATATCGCACATATCGGGTACGGATAAAGTTGCAAGCATGGTCGTGTTTGTTGGCGGAGAACCGAAAAAATCGCATTATAGAAAATTCAGGATAAAGACGGTTGCGGGAAACAACGACTTTGCGTGTATGAAAGAAGTGCTGACGCGAAGACTGAACGAAATCGGTGTGAGCGAAGACGAGAGCCTGTCAACCGCGCCCGACCTTCTCGTTATAGACGGCGGCAAAGGGCAACTTGCCTACGCCATGGAAGCGCAAAGAGAAACGGGAAGAGAAGATATAGAAATTTTGTCTCTTGCAAAGCGTGAAGAAGAAGTGTTTCTCGGCAGTGCGCCGACAACGTCGATTGTCCTTCCGAAAGACAGTGTTGCGTTGCAACTTTTGCAGAGAATAAGGGACGAAGCACACAGATTTGCAATCACTTTCCACAGAAATCTAAGAAGCAAGCACCTTAGCGAAAGCGCATTGAAAGACATCGACGGCGTTGGCAAAGTGTTGTGCGCAAGACTGATAAAAGAGTTCGGTTCGGTTGAAGAGATAAAACTGAAAACGGCAGACGAAGTTGCAAGCGTGGACGGGGTGTCGCACGCGTTGGCAGAGAGAATTCTGTCTTCACTCAACGCTGCGAAAAAGCAGGGAAACGGCAACGATACAACCAAAGACGAAGCGAAGAACGAAGAAGAATAAATGTTAGAAAGACAGTTCGATTTATAAAAGAGCAAGCATTTTTTTGTTTGCTCTTTTATGTTTTTACACATATTGCCAGTCAAACTCATATTATTTCGTATGAACGAAAAGATGTTGTTGCTTAAAGAATTGCAAATAGATTTCAACGTGAAAAACGCAAGAGAATTATCGACGTACAAAGGCGGCGGAGACGCAATCGTAGTGCGTCCCGAAAGCGTTGAAAAATTGTGCGAAACGGTTGGGGTTTTCAAAAGTGAAAAGATAGAGTTCGCCATGCTTGCAAAAGGCTCGAATACGCTTATTCCTGACGGTTTTTGCGATACGATTTTTATAGACACGAGAAGTCTTGACAAGGTAGAAATAAAGAAAGACCGCACGTATGCATTGAGCGGCGCAAGCGTGAGAAAAGTTATGATTGAAGGAAGACGTAAAGGACTTTGCGGACTTGAATTTTTGAGCGGTGCGCCGTGTTCGATAGGCGGTGCGATTAAGATGAATGCAAGTGCGTTTTTGACACAAACGAAAGATTATATCGACGAAATTTATATATTAAATGCCGATATTGCAAATCTCGGCAAAATCAAAAATGAAAAGACGATGAGCAAAAGACAAGACTTTATAAGAGAAGCAAAAGACGATTTTTTTGAAGAAACGGGCATAGGATGTCTTGTTCAAAAGGGAGTCGTATGCGTCAAAAAAAGCGATGAAATCGGTTGGGGATACAGGCGCGGCGCAGACGGAATCATACTCGGCGCAAAGATGAAACTTAAGTGCTGCCAAACAGGTGAAAGCGAAAGAGCGGCAAAGGAATACCTTGAAAAAAGACGAGCGAAACAACCTGCGTTGCCGTCGCTTGGGAGTACGTTCAAAAACGGGAAAGTACCGAGCGGAAAACTGATTGAAGATTGTCGCCTTAAAGGCGTGAAAGCGGGCGGAGCTCAGATAAGCGAAATGCACGCGAATTTTATCGTAAACACGGGAAACGGAAGCGCAAACGATTACCTTAAACTTGCAAACGAGTGTAAAAGGCGGGTGTTCGAGACGTTCGGCATAACACTTGAAGAAGAATTCGTAACGTATTGACGGAAAACTTACGGTTTGTACGAGATTGAAAAATGCAAAAGAAAGTGTAAAAAAGTTGTTGATTAAAACCTATTTTTAATATACAATAATTTTGATTGCGCATAGGCGTACGCGCGTATACGCATATATGCGTTTTGAAAGTTTCGAGAGTGCAAAACGCAAAAGGACGAAAATGAGAGTAAGCGGCGATTTTCATCTTCATACCACGGCGAGCGACGGGCGTTGTTCTATAAAAGCGCACGCAAAAAAGGCGGACGAATCGGGGCTTGAAGAAATCGCTATCACCGACCACGGCTTTGCAAGCACGATTTTTCATATGACGGAAAAGAAGTTTGAAAAGCAGGAGAGAGAAATATCCGCACTGAATTGCAAAGTGCGCGTTTTGCACGGTGTGGAAGCGAATCTCGTCAACCCAAAGGGGGATATAGACGCTCCCGTCGACGTGATAAGACGATGCGACGTTTTGAACGTCGGTTTTCACCGCTATATAGGAACGAAAGGCGAAAAACGCGGCGGATACGATAGAAAGTGGCTGTTTGAAAACGGTTTTTGCTCGAAAACGAAGAGAGAAAAGTTGATTGAAGTCAACACGGCGGCGTATATAAACGCTCTTGAAAAGTTTCCGATAGATACGCTTGTACATCTCAATCACCGCGCGCTCATCGACGTGAAAAAAGTTGCGATTGCGGCAAAGAATACGGGAACGTACGTCGAACTCAACGAAAAACATATAAACGCACTCGAAGATTTTGCGGACGACCTGAATGAAAGCGGGGTGAGTTTTATTGTCGGAACAGACGCTCACGACACGAGAAAAACGGGCAAAATCGAAAAGATAAAAGATTTCATTCAAAGACACGGAATAGACGAAAAAAGGGTGTTTGGCATAAACGGGAACGCTCCGAAATTCAAGGACAAAAAAGAGTGGTGTGAAAATGGATTTGAAAATTAGTTTCAAAGATATGGCAAGAGCGGAACTTTTGGGAGTTCTGCCGACAAATAAAGATGAAATAATCGCGTTTTTGAGCGCACTCTCAAAGACGTGCGGAAGCATAGAGATAGTGAAAAAAAGACTGAATCTGTGCCTTTCGCTCGACACTTATGACGAAGGCGTGAAAGTGGTGGACTTGTTCAAAGCGGTTTATCCTGCCGAATTTGAATTGTCGCTTGAAAAATCCAAAACGGGTGGAGAAGCGTGCACGCTTCAAGTGCCGTCGGGCTTTACAAAACAAGCGCTCGTCGATTTCGGTCTTATGAGCGTGAACGCCGACGAGTATCTCGGATTTATCGAAGAACTGCCGCGCGATTTGACGAGAAGCGAAAAATGCAAAATCGCATATTTCAAAGGATTGTTTCTCGGAGCGGGAAGCGTATACGTTCCGTCGACTCTCGACCAGAGCGAAAAGCGCGACGGATACCACTTTGAATTGCAACTCGACGACGACCTTTTTGCGCAGGACGTCATGGAACTTTTGAGCGACCTTCGCATAAACACGCGCATGAGCGAACGCGGAGAACATAAACTCGTTTACGTCAAGGACAAGGATGAAATCGTAAAGATACTCGCAACTCTCGACCTTGTGGACTGCACGCTGAAACTGCAATCCATAATCGACGAAAGAGAGACGTCAAACAGTCTTAACCGCGTGATAATCTGCGAAACGGCAAATCTCGATAAGACGTTTACGGCGGCAAGCAAACATCTTCTTGCGATAGGAGAGTTGAAAAACAGAGACGAATTCGATGACCTTGCGCCTGCGCTGAAAGAAACTGCCGACGCAAGAGCGGAACATCCCGAAGCGTCTATGAGCGAACTTGCCGAGATACTGGGAGTGAGCAAGAGTTGTCTCAATCATAGACTCAGAAAACTTGTGGAACTCGCAGGTTTGAATTGAATCAACAACTAATAGCGAACAATCACTCAAATCAATAAACCAAGGAAAATATGACAGATTTCGTACACCTTCATCTTCATACAGAATACAGTCTGCTTGACGGCGCGGTGCGACTTTTGCAAGTCGTGCCCGACCCCAACGACCCAAAAAAGACGATAAAGACGCACCCGCTCTGCGACGCTCTGAAAGCGCGCGGAATGAACGCGGTGGCAATTACGGACCACGGCAATATGTACGGTGCGCATACGTTCGTTTCGGTGTTGAGAGCGGACGGAATCAAGCCGATTATCGGACAGGAATTCTACGTTGCCGACGATATGTATCAGAAGACTGCGGACGTCATGAAAAAGCGTTATCACCTGATTTTGCTTGCCAAAAACATGACGGGATACAAAAATCTGATGAAACTTTCGTCAATGGCTTTCGTTGACGGTTTTTACGTCAAGCCGCGTATCGACTTCAAGCATATAAAGGAACACAGCGAAGGTTTGATTTGCCTTTCGGCGTGTCTTGCGGGGCAAATTCCGCGTCTTTTGCTTGAAGGAAAATACGAAGAAGCAAAGGCTCTTGCAATAGAGATGAGAGACACGTTTGCACCCGGAGATTTTTATATCGAACTTCAAGACCATCATCTGCCCGAAGACAGAATCGTCATGAATCCGCTCGTGCAAATCGCAAGAGAAATAGGCGTAAAAGTGGTGGCGACAAACGACGTTCACTACATCGAAAAGGAAGACGCCGACATTCAGGACACCATGATGTGCATAACGCTCGGTTGCAAGAAGAGCGAAATAAACGGCGCGCGTTTCGACACCGATGAGTTCTATCTCAAATCGGGCGACGAAATGGCGGAACTTTTCAGTTGGTGTCCCGAAGCAATCGCGACAACGCGCGAAATTGCGGACAAAGTCGACGGAGATTATTTTGTTACGAAGCACTCGTCAATCATCCCTAAATACACAAACGAAGAGATGGGGGACAGAGACGAAGCACAATATCTTCGCGACCTTGCCTACGAAGGCGTGAAGAGAAAATACGGATATATCAACGACGAAATTACAAAGCGTCTCGAATACGAACTGGGCGTCATTCACAAGTGCGGTTTTGACGGATACTTTCTTATCGTGTGGGACTACGTGCATGCGGCGCAACAAATGGGAATCCCGGTGGGCCCGGGACGCGGAAGCGGCTGCGGCTCTATCGTTGCGTACGGCATCGGCATCACCGACATCGACCCGCTCAAATACAACTTGCTCTTTGAAAGATTTTTGAGCGAAGAGCGCGTTTCGATGCCGGACTTCGACGTGGACTTCTGCTTCGTCAGACGACAGGAAATAATAGATTATTGCATCAAAAAGTACGGTAAAGACAACGTTTCGCAAATCATTGCGTATTCCACGATGACGGCAAAGGCTGTCGTAAAGGACGTTGCGCGTGTGTTTGACGTGCCGTACGGAGAGTCTGCAAACTGGGTGAAAGAAATCCCTGCAATGGGCAAACCGCTTCTTCCGCAGGTGCTCACCGAAGGCAGCGAATTTTACAGCGAAGACTTCAAAAAGATATACGACAACAACCCGACGGCAAGGTCGGTTATAGACGTTGCAATGAAACTCGAAGGTATGCCAAGACAGACGTCGATGCACGCCGCAGGCGTCGTTATCTGCGCAGACCCTATCGTCGAGCACTGCGCTTTGTCGAGAAACGGCCCTATCGTCACGACTCAATTCGACAAAGTCATCGTCGAAGAACTCGGGCTTCTCAAAATGGACTTTTTGGGACTTAAAACGCTCACAGACATCGACGAAGCGTTGAAACTCATAAAAGCGGACAAGGGCATAGACCTTGATTTCCACAAACTCGGATACGAAGACCACAAAGTGTACGAACTCATCGCTTCGGGAGATTGCGAAGCGGTGTTCCAACTTGAAAGCGGCGGTATGAAACGCTTTATGGCGCAGTTGCAGCCCGACTGTCTCGAAGACGTCGTCGCAGGCATTTCGATGTACCGTCCCGGTCCTATGCAGTTTATCGATTTGTTCTTGGAAGGCAAACGTCATCCAGACCAGGTGCAATACGCGCATCCGCTTCTGAAAGACATACTCGAAAACACTTACGGCTGTATCGTGTATCAAGAACAGGTCATGCAAATCGCGCAAAAGATTGCGGGATTCAGTTTCGGCGGCGCGGACATCATGAGACGTGCAATCGCAAAGAAGAAACTTTCCGTTCTCGAACAGCAACGCGATATCTTCCTGCACGGCGGTAAACTTGACGGCGACAAGACGGGCAAATACGTCCCCGGCGCAGTGGCTAACGGCGTCAGCGAAGAGATTGCAAACCACTTGTTCGACCAGATATTGAAATTTGCAAGTTACGCGTTCAACAAGTCGCACGCGGCGGCTTATACGTTCCTGACCTATCAGACGGCGTATCTCAAATGCTATTATCCCACTCACTTCATCGTGGCTGTCGTCAACAACCGTATCACCAACGCCGACGAAGTGAAGCACTATATGAACTATCTCAAGCGCACGGGAGTGAAGACTCTTTCGCCCGATATAAACCGCTCGCAAAAGAACTTCTCTATTGAAGACGACAACGTGCGTTACGGGCTTATGGGTATAAAGAACGTGGGCGAGCAGGCTATGGAATTCGTGCTTAAAGAAAGGGCGGACAACGGTCCGTTCAAAGATATACGCGACTTCCTTGACAGATGTGCGGGACAGGTGAACAAGCGTATGGTGGAAAGCCTGATAAAGGGCGGTGCGCTCGATTGCTTCGGCAAGACGAGAGCAACGCTTATGGCGTCTTACGAGCGCATTCTCGACACCGTGCTTTCGGATAAAAAGAGCAAGATTTCGGGGCAACTTTCACTCTTTGACGAACTCATCGAAGACGAAGAGATAAAATACACCGAAACGCCCGAATATTCAAAAGCGGACATTCTCAAATACGAAAAAGAAGTGTTGGGTATGTATCTTTCGGGACATCCGCTCGACGATTACAGCGACACAAAACACGAGTTCGATTTCGACACGAGCATGTTGTTTGTGGAATCTGCCGACGAAGACGGAAACACCGAGACCGTCATAGACCAGTCGCTTGCAAACAAGACGGTGAAATTCGGTTGCGTCGTGTCGTCGTTCGAGAAAAAAGCAACGGCAAAACAACAAAAATTCGCAGTCGGAAGAGTGGAAGACAGAATGGGGTCTATCTCGTTTTCGATGTATCCGCGCGCATACGAGAAATACGGCGATTTGCTCAGCGCGGATTGCCCGTTGAAGATAGTCGGGAAAATTGACCTTAGAGACGAAAGCGAAGCGAAAATCAGCATAGAAAAAGTTGAAATATGGCAACAGGACGGCGCTATGGAAAAGGCTTCCGCACCCGTTCAGAACGCGCCGAAGAGCAACGGAATTCTTTACGTTCTCATTCAGAGCGGAGTGGAGAAGGATATGGTGTCCGACATTCTGGCACTTCATCCAGGAAACACGCCGTGTCAGGCGCAAGTCAAGAGAGACGGACAATCGAAACTTCTCGAATTCGCACAAAAAGTCGACGTATGCGAAGACCTTCTTGCAAGATTGCAGGACGTTCTCGGCGCGAGCAGAGTCAAATACGTCGTCAAAAATAAATAAAATTTTTATACATACAAAAAGGAGTAGTTTATGGCAAAGAACACCAGCAAGGTCAAAAAAGTGGCGGTGCTTACCAGCGGCGGCGACGCAAGCGGTATGAACGCATGCGTGCGTGCATGCGTGAGATACGCTTTGGATCAAGGCTATGAAGTGTACGGCGTGAAGCACGGATACAAAGGCATGGTGAACGACGAAATTTTCAAGATGGAATATTCCAGCGTTTCCAACTGCGTGCATGCGGGCGGCACTATTCTTCGCTCGTCCAGATGTCCCGAATTCAAAGACCCCGAAGTTATGAACGCGGCGGTTGAAAATCTTTTGAAACGCGGCATAGAAAATCTTATCGTCATCGGCGGCGACGGCTCTTTCCGCGGCGTCGAAGCGATGCACGAAGGAACGAAACTCAACGTCATCGGTATTCCGGGAACTATCGACAACGATATGGGATACACCGACAGCACAATCGGTTTCGACACGGCGTGCAACACGGTCGTGGACGCTATCCTTAAACTTCGCGACACGATAACTTCGCACGACAGAATTATGATTCTCGAAGTCATGGGCAGAGAGTGCGGAAACATCGCTCTCAACAGCGCGGTCGCAGGCGGTGCGGAATACGTCATCGTTCCCGAAGTGGAAACGGACGTGGACGCGGTTGCCGAAAGCATAAAACAAGGCTTTGACAAGGGCAAATCTTCGTCAATCATCGTGCTTGCGGAAGGCAAAACCGAACTCACCGACGAACTTACTCAGAAGATAAGCGACGCAACGGGAAGACGCGT
>CALGEU010000108.1 GCA_937881285.1 uncultured Clostridia bacterium
CTCGTCGTATTTGTGATTGCGACTTATGCAGTCGGCGGAATTACGTACGGAACGCCTTATTTGCTCGGAGTAGACGTGAAATCTTATGCGGCGTTTGGACTCGTTGCGTGCGGAATTGCAATAACGCTTATATGCGCGCGCGTATTGCGCCGAAAACGTTCGTCCGACGCGTCCACGCTCACGATTGCGAATATAAGCGTAGACGGGCGCAAAATCGCTCTTACGGGCTTGTGCGACAGCGGAAATACTCTCGTTGACAACGTGAGCGGACTTCCCGTCGTCATATTGTCGGCAAAAGCGGAGAAAGAACTTGGTAAAACCGATATAGAAGGCTTTTTGCACGTCACGACTGTGAGCGGCGAGTGCGATATGCCGATAACTCTTTTAAGCAACTTCGAAGTTGACGGAAAGAAGATGTCGTGTATGGGGGCGTTGTCGAGAAAAGAATTTGAAAATTGCGACTTGATTTTGCAAAATTCGATGTTCTAATTCAGTTTTTTGACAAAATCCGACCGCCGTTTATCAAAAATTTACGACGGATACATAAAAAGGAAAATTTTGGAGAATATATATGAAAGGAAAATTGAGAGAACTGTTTGAGCGTTTGCTCGTGTTGCTCGGAATAAAGTCTCCGAGCGAAGTCGGCTACATATCCCAGACGGGAAGTCTGCCGTCACCGTTCACGCCCGAAGAAGAAACTGCAACGGTGAAGAAGTTTCTTGCAGGTGACGAAGAAGCGCGGCTTCAACTCATCGAGCACAATTTGCGGCTTGTGGTGTACATAGCAAAGCGTTTTGACAACACCGGGGTTGATATGGACGATTTGGTGTCAATCGGCACGATAGGGCTTATCAAGGCGGTCGGAAGTTACAATCCCGACAAGAACATAAAACTTGCCACGTTCGCTTCTCGGTGCATTGAAAACGAAATACTCATGCATTTGAGAAAAACGGGCAAAACTCGCTCGGAAGTGTCTCTCGACGAGCCGCTAAACGTGGATTTTGAAGGGAATACGCTGCTACTTAGTGACGTTTTGGGAACAGACCCCGACGCCGTGTACGACAAGGTTGAATCGTCGGACGAGAGAAAAATTCTCAAAGATACGTTTGACAAACTTCCCGAAAGAGAAAGGCAGATTCTCGAACTGCGCTTCGGACTTTACGGCAAGGAAGAGATGACTCAAAAGGAGATTGCCGACATGATGGGGATATCTCAATCTTATATTTCGAGACTTGAAAAGAAGATTGTGGAAAACCTGAAACGAGATATGCTCAAACTCGGCTAAATACCTGTAAATCTCTTTTATATCAAATGATATAAAATGAAATATCGAAAACTCAATATTTATTAATAAATATTGCCCGTACATACTCTCGCAATTTTTGCGAAAAGGAGAAGTTGTATGGGCAAAGTTGAAATTTGCGGTCTCGACACCGCAACGCTACCGAAGATAAACTCGAAAGAGTGTGACGAACTCATATTGAAAATCAAAGACGGAGACGAAAGCGCAAAGGATTTGTTTCTTCGAGCAAACATGCGTCTCGTTCTGTCTTGCGTAGGCAGATTTTCAAAATCGCAGGAGAGTGCGGACGATTTGTTTCAGGTCGGAATGGTGGGGCTTTTGAAATCTCTTCAGAATTTCGACGTAAATCTCGGCGTCAGGTTTTCGACGTACGCCGTGCCGATGATAATCGGAGAGATGAGACGAGCAATCCGAGACAGAACGACGATTAAAGTGTCAAGAAGCATGCGCGACGTCGCTTATCGCGCGTTGAAAGCAAGAGAGGAACTCTCAAAACTCAACGCAAACGACCCGAGTATGATTGAGATTGCAAGCGAAATAGACGTTCCGCTCAATGAAGTGGCGTGCGCGCTCGACGCGGTGAGCGAACCCGTTTCCTTTTACGAGCCTG
>CALGEU010000109.1 GCA_937881285.1 uncultured Clostridia bacterium
TGTATTATAATAGTTGTACGTAAAGCAAAAGTGCTTGACACCTTAACGGTGCAGCACTTTCACTTCACATACAACTATTTGCTATGTTCGGTTATGTTCTGTATTAATTCCAAACCTTACGCAGTATATCTTCAAATAGATGATACGTGCTTTCGTCTTCGAAATACAATTGGCCTGTTTTGTACAATCTCTTGAATAGTTGTGCGAACCTGCCGAAATTAATCATGTACTCTTCACGACCTGTGTTGTACATTTGGTCTACCAACAGAAACCCGTCTTTACGTTTCGTTGATGAGATAATAAACTGTCTTCCGTTTGACCATATACTACCTTCGCCAACACTTGTCTTAAACGATGAAAAATACGTTGAACCGACGTGTGACGCAACCTTGATGTTCAAGACGTTCAGTACACCGCCTGCGTTGTAGTCTTCGTATTGTGTGTTTTCAACGAGTGTTGCAAACCTTGATTTTTTACGGTCTTCACGATGTTCTTTCGATGAATATATCTGCACCGCAAGTGTTCCGTCACGATATAACCGTATTTTATCTTGCGTTATTTGCATTGACAATTTGAAATAGTCAAAAAACGGTGTGAACGGTGAAATACGGTTACCTAAGATAATAAGTTGTAGTTTATCTCTATCACGGTCTACCGACTTCCACAATTCGTTTAGCAACGTCATTTCGTTTGTCGCGTATCTATCGTCAAGCGGTACGTATTCGTCAAAGTCAATTGTTTCGATACGTTCAACGTAACCGTCAAGTTGTGATTTCAATTTACCGCTCATTGTAAGCGGAATAAAGAACACTATCCAGTCCCATGTTTCACTGCCAGGAACCTTGACTTGCACACCGCGTTTTGAACCTTTGAATTGCCACCCTGCAAAATCTTTACGGTATTTTTCCTTGTTCGCCTTGCTATCACCTAAAACGTCATTGAAAAAACTTTCATACAACGTTGATGTGATTTCCTTTGTAAATCTACGTACGTATACGGTTATACATTTTTTATCGCGATAATCGTATAACGCACGCACCTTACAATCGAACGTTTTGCCGTCCGAACGGTCACTCAAAACGTAGTTATATAATGCGCCTTTTGAAAGTACATGTTTTGCTGTGAAATAACTTTTATAACTCATTCGTTTATCGCTGTTTCGTCATACCAGATTTTGAAACCACCGTAGAGAATATCGCGCAGAACGCTTGCAATGCGCTGTGTGAACTTTCCGTAGATGTTTACGTAGTCAAATGACATGACATTGTATTTGTTTGCTGTCCCTGTCGTAATGTCACGCAGAATATCGTCCACGATTTCGTTGCAGACATAACCTGTGTTGTTGATATTTGCTTGAACTTCGGTTTCGTTGTCAGGTACGATTTCGTATACAACAATTCCGTAGTTTGCAACAAGCGCAGCGTTTGAAACTAACTTTGTTCCTTTGTTAGTAGTGTACAATGCACGGTTTGCGACTTCAAGTTGTTTCTTTTGTGAAACGATGTTCATTGCACCTGTCCCGATTTCGGATATCGCGCCTACTGTACTGTTCAAACCTTTCATTGCAAGCGACGGTGAACCAGTCGCAACACCTAAACCGATTTGACCTACACCTGTTCCGACGTGCATTATACCTTCGGCAACTTTCATACCGCCTGCAGCGATACCTAATTTTGCGTTCAGATTGGCAACTTCGCGCGCGGTTGCTTGCTGTTGCGTCACGTCTGCCGACTGTACCGTGATAGGAAATTCAACCATAAAGTCACGTGTTATGTCAATCAATTGATTTTGAAATGACAGATACATCGCAAAATCTGTTTTACTTGCAAAATATCCGACTTTCACTTCAACTGCAGTACCGTTCTGTGTTATATCAAACGCATTTACAATTGTGCCGATTTTGAAATGTTTGAAATTAGGCGCAAGTTGTCTTGATACAGTATATTGTATTTCGGTATTTCCTAAGACACTATCAGCAAATGGTGCAAAATAGAATGTTACATTTGTTCCAGTGACAGTAAATATTTCAGTTGCCGTACTTCCTGCTACAAATGATATATTGAAAGTATCAGGTACAAACGTTGCGTTATATACTTCATAGTTCCATTCTTCACCGTTCCACGTAACTTTTGTATCGCTGCTTTTCGCGATGATGTCAAACAAAATTTCCATTGCGCTCTGTACAGGTCTATACGTTATAAAATTATCTTGATGTTGAATTTTTGATGTAACAAAAAACTCAAATATCTCACGTTCGGACACTGTGCCTGCTTGCGATAGTTTATACAATTGAATCTGCAAGACAATTGCGACTTGTTGATAATCTTCGACACGGTCTAACAAGTCAACAAACGAAATTTGGTTGTTTCCTTGATATTCCATACCTTGAGAATAGAACGGAACTTGCCACGTCCCGTAGTTCAGTATACGCGAACGTGTAAGCAACGATTTACGCATGTGCATTGTCTCTGCGTAGTTGCTCCATATATCTTCGATGTACGAAACAACAGCCGTATTTGAAACGACCGCGATCGCGTCGATGAAACAATAACGTGCAAAACCTGTTACTTCGTTTAGAATACGCATGTAATTATATTGATAAAAAACACCGTCTTCACTATTAAGTGTGAACGGAATTTTACCGCTACCTGTTACGTATACGTCACCTGCGGTTATATCCTTGTGTTCGAGTGTTGCAAGGTAACGTTCTAACGCTGTTTTATCGTTACTGTCCTTGTGGAACACGTCGAACACTTCGGAATAACTATCTGTTAATATGCAGTTTTTATACAATGTTATAAGCATAATCAGTACATTAGCATAAAGCAGTTTTCGAACTCTTTGAGACAATCAAGATATATATCTTTCAGGTTCATTGCTTGTTCGAGTAGTTCAGCGTTTGATTTGAAAATCAGCAGTGCGCTGTCCTTGTTACCGTCATAGTGAACACGTGTTGCCACTTGTCCGCTTTCGGTTGAGATAGGATACAAATAATTCATTGTATCACCGTTGCTACCAAGATTGAGTTTTCGTTCAAGTGCTTGTCCAAAGTTTTGGATATACAGTTGAATTTTCGGTATATACTTAATCGAAAGTTCGTTCACCTTATCGTTCATGATATGATAGAACAGATTTTCGTCTTCTGCACCGATTTCGTATATCTCATACTTTTCAACGAACAATTGATACATATCAAAAGACAAGTCACCGAGTGTGAACGTTGGAAACTTTGCAAACTTCGTTTCCAACGCTTTCCACTCTTCACTTTGTCCTTGACGTTTCAAAAACTCTTCGAACGTTTCAGTATAAAGTGCGATCATGTGCTTTACTCCTTGACATAATAAGTACAATTAAACGATAATTCGCTTGCACCTTCGTCTGTCGATTTGATAATGTTATCAGTGATGCTAATCACACCTGTTGAACTATCTCTTGATTTAGTCATTGCGTGAATTTCCCAGTATGATGAAACTGTGGTTTTTTTGAAAGAAACGGTCGTCCCAAAGCCATCTCCTGTACAATCAAACACACTACCAAACAACTGCGTTTCACTGTTATCCCTAAAATGTCCTGTAACAGCAAATACAGTTCCTTGAAACTCAAGCCACGCGGCAATCAAGTTATCACCGAATAACGCGTCGATTGTATGAAAATTGTCTTTCGTGATTTCGACGGTATACTGTCCGACACCCCCGCTACCACTTCCACCACCGCTTTGCAAAGTGCCGATGAAATCGACGTTCACGATTGTGTCGCCTATTGCAGTGACTTGTGCCATTGCTCCGAATGTGCTTTCAAGCGATGAAATGATGATGTCGTCAACTTGAATTGAACGTCCAGACGGAACAGTTACCTGCGCTTTCGCAACGCTTGTAACGCTTGCAGACAATGCACCGTCATACAAGAACGTTGCGTTACCGTCTTTACCTGCTGCGCCTGTTGCACCTGTTGCACCTGTTGGACCGTTGATGTTAAGTATGTCACCGTTTCGTGTCAAGTTCATTGACGATGACGAAACAAATGAAACTGTATAGTTTGCATAATGTCCGTCTTTTGAAAATAACGTAACATTATCACCAACGACCCCAGCACGATTGAAATTACTGAATGATGTGGTAATTGTTGAGTTAGTGGGGATTGAACTCCACAATATCACACTAACAAGCGCGGGTAATCCGTCTGCGCCTTGTGGACCTTGCGATCCAGTCGCACCCGTTGCACCTGTTGCACCTTGTGCTCCTTGTTCACCTTGTGGACCTGTCGCACCTGTAGTTTCAACTACGTTTGCATATGCAACACGCGCTTTTGTGTCGTTTACAAATGCTATCACCGTGCCGTTTGCCATTTGTGTATGCAATTGTCCTTGAGAGATATAACGTGACAACAAAACAAAACGGTCACCGACTTTTATCCCTGCGTATGCTGCGACAGATAAGTCAATGGTGCCTGCGGAAAGTATTTCTTCAACGAACGCAACGAACGTGGAAACACCGTCCGCACCGTCTGTCCCGTTTGTTCCGTCTTTGCCTGCTGCACCTGTCGCACCTGTTGCGCCTGTCGTACCTTGCGGTCCAGGTTCACCCTGTTTGCCTTGTTCACCTTGCAAGCCACGAAAATTGACCGCTGTTTCAACCGTGAACGTTGTTTCCGAAACTGCCGTCACGATGCCGTAGTAAACGTTTGAGAAAATGACAACGTCACCGACACCAAGTTTTGCACCTTCAGGTTTAACGACGGTATCAAGTGAATAGTCCGTTTTGCCTGCTTGATAGATTGCTTGCGAACCGTATTGTTGGTATAACGGGTGTTCCGTCAAGTAGGTTTGTATCTTGTGAAACTCTTCCAAGAGTGTCACATTATCCGTCAGTTGCGACGGGTTATAATTCAACATTGTTTTCTACTCCTTTATCTTGATTTTCTTGTTCTTCGACTTCAAGGTCTCTATCTTCGACAAGCGACGTGTTACCCTTAAGTCTTATTGAAATTCCACCGACTTCTGCGTCGTGATTGAATGTGTCTATCAAGGTATTTATCATGTCAAGTGCTCTTCCTTGACTTGCTGTTACTTCGATAGACTGTACACGTTCCGCCTTGTCAGTGTTGCTTGTTGCCGTTCCTACGTGTGCATATCCTTCGTTGAACACTTCCAATCTCCCCTGCATGAGTTTGTCTACAAGATATTGTGCACCAGTGGACGACGCGTTGAGAGTTTCACCGAGATTTGCCGAACTGTTTACTACAGCCAGCGTAGCACCGATTTGCCGCGTTTCCGCAACGTTTCCGAGTGTTAACAACGTATCACGGTCTTTTACTTCCATAATCGTCATTGTCTTTACTGCGTCAAGGTTTTGGAAAATCGTCATATCAAATTCAACGAGTTTGTCAACGATTTGTTCAATGTACTTTATCGGTGGATATGCAAGGTCATTTGCACGCAGTATCACGACTTCGTCAGTCGCTCTCCAAAGCGTGAGACCGTTTGCACCTATCAGGTTATATGCTGTAGGTTCTCCGTATGCGTCTATACCACTATAAACAAAGGGCAAGTAAAGCCCCGTTTCTTTGTCGTAAGCAATACCGCCCTTGTTTAATAGTGTACGCAACAAATATCTTTTCGGCAAGTCTTCAGGCAAGTTTTCGACCGTTACGGAATTGTGAAATAAACTTCGGAATTCGTTTTCGTAAACTTCCGCTATGTCCTGTCTGCGTCGCTCCGCTTGTCTCCTTGCTTGTTTTGTATTCGTTGCCATACGTCACCGCCTTACGCTGCAGTCTTCGCGTAGTTGAAATAGCACGCGTCGAACAACGGCGAGATTGCGAACAAGTCTTCTACGTGCAAGTAGTAGTTCCAGAATGCGCCGTCCGCGTTCTTTTCGTCCATCATTTCATACAGACGTGTAAAGTCGAGAATTGCGTTTTGGTCTACCACGTACACGTACGTGTCGGTGCTATCGATTTCGATTATTCTACCAGCGATTTCCGCTTTCGAAAGATTGAATACACCTGCGAGTTCGTCAACGTCGATTGCGGTTATGAGATTGTACGGTGCGACGATATAAATATCTTCGGCTTTCGTACGTCTACGCAAACCACCCGTGTTGAACGTGTCGTTCGTGAATTGCATACCCTTTACGGTGTCCTTGATTTTCTTCAAGATCGCCTTGTAATCAAGTGCACCGTCTGCGCCTGCATTGATATCTCCGACATTTTTCAAAACCGTGTGCGTGCTGTCAAGCGAACCGTTCGTAGTACCCCATTTAAGCAACGCTTTCAAGTTTTGGAATTTGTCGTCAATACGAGATTGTGCGAGTACCGAAACGAGATTTGACGCAACAGTCGCGGTGTCCGTGCCAGGAATGAGCGCTTTTCTCAATTCGTTGATATCAACGGTTTGTTTGTACTTTCTGCGTTCCCAGTTATTAAAATAGCGCACTGCAAGTTTCGGATTCGTTGCACGTTTCAAAGCGTTTGCACCTGTTCTGTCATATGCGCTTGCTTCTACAAGTTTGATAACCGCTTGTTCGATTGTATCACCGTTGTCAACGGGCATTTTGTCGAAAACTGCAAGCGGGTTTTTTGTTTCGATTTGTCGAATGAGTTGATACGCAATTTTGCCTATCATTTCACCGAGTTCTGCATAGGTATTCGGTGTGTATTCCACACCAGTCTTACCAGGTGCAAAATTGTTTGCTACTGCCATGTCTTTTTACATCTCCTATATTTTTAGAATTTTTTGTGCCTGTTCAAGCACGGATTGTTCATATGTTTTTTGCACGGTTTCTTCAACCTTCTTTTGCTCTTCGTCGGTGAACCTTTTCCCAGACATCAGCGCACGGATCTGTGACACGTGTTTCTGTTCGACTTCTGTAAGTTCTTGCTTGTGACGTTCTTCTTGTTCCGCGAATTTCTTTTCATACTCTTCACGGATAGCAACAATCACCGCGTCTTCCTGCTTTTGTTCTTCATCAGAGTTTGT
Organism: uncultured Clostridia bacterium; assembly: GCA_937881285.1. Lineage (GTDB taxonomy): Bacteria > Bacillota > Clostridia > Christensenellales > CAG-917 > CAG-475. The sequence continues at coordinate 6,977 of CALGEU010000109.1, forward strand.
GTTCTTGTTCTCCATTCTGTACCTTGCCGTTCACCTTCTTCGAAAACTCAATCAATTCTTCGATATTGTCATCGGTCATTTCATCGTCGTATTCATAACCGTTTTCAATACAGTATTGATTGAATTTCGTCTTTACGTATTCTTTCTTTTCTTCGGACGAAAAATTATTAAACTGTTCTGCGTCCTGCATGATTGAAATCAATACGTAAATGCACCCACGGCGCACCTGCTCTTTCGAAAAAAGTTTTTTCCACTTTCCCGACTTAATGCCAGTTACGACTGTGAGAATTGCGAGTATCACCGACAGTGCACCAGTGATACATTTGATGATTAGGTCGATTGTTTGTGCCGACATTCTTCACCACCTTTTAGTGTTTTTTATTTCCTATAATTAGTATAACACTAATTATAAATAATTGCAACATGATAACACATTTCCATATCGCGTCCGCGTACGGTACGATCATATTGTAAAATTCTTGAAATGTCATTGTATATCACCTTCTATTGCAGTCAACAAATCAAGAATAGCAATTAACAATCCATAATCTTGATAACAACCGTTTCCGACACCTTTTGAACACAATTCATCAATCGTATCGTGAACGGCTTTTTTGTCATGAATGTTTCTTAAAAAATGTATCAATTTCGGTAAACTTTTTGTTTCTTTTCCGTCAAGTTTCATATTTCGTCTAACTCCTTCATATTTTCAAAATGTTCGTCGAGTTTGTCAACGTCGATACAACCGCATATAACGTTATCTTCTGCGTCTTTAAGGGTAAAGTCAATGTTCTGTCGCAGGTACGATATAAATGCGCCTACGTCGTTCATGACGTATTCCTTAACGTCTTTAAGTAGTGCCGTGTAACAAAACGATTTGTTACGATACGGACACTTCGAACAGCAACTCTGTTCGCCAGCTTTGTTCATCTTCGAACATTGATTGATCGCTTGTAAAATTTCTCCTTTAGTTTTTCTCATTTTACCATTCGACATCTTCGAGATCTCCTAATATTTTTTTGTTTATTTCCATGTTTTCGTCGTTCAAAATCACTTTATCAACGTATATCAAGGCTTTACCACCCTTGACGTTTAAGCCGGATAAGCATTTGAACGTTCGGTTCGGTCTAAAAATATCGCACGCTTGACTAAAGTCTTTGCAGTGTTCTATTTCCTTTGCTACAACTTTTGTGTTTACCCCTTTACAATGTACTTCGTAATGTTCACCGTCATACATAAGATATGTTTTCGGTGCGAGATATAGTCCGTATTTGTAAACACCTTCACACTTCATCATACCTAATGCTTTATCATCGCAGTTATCGTATTCACATAATGCATGTACACTGTCCGTGTCGCAATATATGAAATTGTTCTTCACGTCTCCACGTGAGATAGTACGGATATAATACATTAGGTGACATCGTGCCAGCGCGGTTATTCTTGAACCGACTACGACGGATAACATCGCGTTTTCGTCAATCTCTGTGCCTTTTTTCACAAGGTGCACAGCACCTGTCTTTTCGTCAATTTCATATGCACAGAGTTCGCGTTCTATCTTCTGTGCAATCTTGCCGTACGCACTATTAAGTAACAGTTTCGCCCCCTGCTTGACTGCACCCTTTTCTGTGCACTTGATTTCGTAAAACGTATCAACATATTTCTTGACACCGCGGGGAACGCGTGCAAGGTATTCAAGAACATAGTCAACGTCATATTCTATGTCATACCACTGTTCAATCTCTTCGAGTTCTTCAAGCCATATATAACGCTTTTCAGATTCACGTATCACATCAACGTAGTCACCTGTCAATGCGTCCTGCCATATGGGGATTTTATCACGTTTCAATGTACCGAACAGGTTACGTATACATAAGATATAACATTTACCGTTCTTGTCTTTTGGAATTTGTTTTATCTTCTTCGGTTCTCCGAACGGATAAAGCATATTTCGCATTTTGTCAGGATACATTGAATTGACATCATACTTGAATATGTTCTTCTGCACAACTCCGACTTTGTAAGGGTTCACAAAACACTTGCCCCCTAAATACAAATGATACTTGCGAAAATCTGCGTCTTCGTCGCAGGTAACAGGAAAACATAGTTTGAACGCTTGTTTATTTTCCTTTTCTTGCGACCGTTTGAACATAAACTTCAACAACGTTTTCTTTGCAAGCCCGCCTGCGGTCATGTAATCACCCTTAAACAGTGAATATCCAGTGATTGCAAACATTGTTTCATCGATACGCTCGGCAAGCAGATAAAGACCTTTCGTGTCGTTTATCATGTATTGTAGATCGTCTTCAACATCTGCCTGCACATAGTCCATTTCAAGTTTGCGGACGTCTGCACCGTGCCTGTCTTTAATCTTCCAGTCTTCAAGATTTTTCGCAAGTCCACCACCGAAAATGTTGCATACGTCAACCATTTTGAATTTGTGAACCTTACGTTGCGAACGTCGGTTTGTGTATTCCTGCCAGATTTGCATTTGATACCTTTGTCCGAACTCTCCGTTCAAACTTGCAAACGTTCCGTGCGGCAACTTGCCATATCGCGTTTGACCTGCCAGGCGCACCGTTGCGTCTTCCCAACCGTGTGCCAGGAAATAGTAGTCAAATACAGCAAAGTCAAAACGTGCATTGTACCAGAACACCGTTTCAACGTTCATCATCGCGCAACACGTGAGAAAGTCACCAGCGTTTTGGAACAGTGCAAAGTTTTCACCATCCGACAACATAAACGCATATGCACGTACTTCGAAATTTGATTTTATCCAGTTTTGCGCGTGCTTGCGCTTGCCTTTGCTGTCTACGTCGTTATACAAATGATATGCCTTGTCTTCGGTCAATAGTTTGTTACGATAGTACATTTTCGTTTCTGTGTCCGCTGCAAGTTGCTTGCAGTGTGGAAACGACAATGCACTGTCGAACTTCCAGTCACCTACGACTACATATTCATCTGTAAAGAATTTTGAATTCTGCCACATTTTATCCGCGATTTATAGACCTTCGTCTGCTTGATTTTATGAACCTGCTTTTTGATACTCTTGATTTGTGTCACGAAATTTTTTTATCTTGTCACGGAACGTTTGATACGATATACGACCGCGTTTGTATTGATTAAGCCATTTGTTCACGTCTTTATATTTCTGTGCCATGTGCTCAAACCTGCGTTCTGTAAATGCTTTTTGTAGATCGTCTACGTTTGCAAATTCGCTTGCAATCTTCACATCAGGTGATATATCATCAAATTTGATATTGAACATCTGTTGCCCGCGATAGAACGTGCTTGCGTATACTTCACGTGAAAGGTTCAAGTCTTTCGTCACACCTTCTTTTCTTGCTTGTCGCAGTGCTTTTCTATATGCGTTTTCCCACATATGTTCTGCGACGTTTTGTTCCATTCCGTATCGGTAATGTAATTCTTCGATACCAAGTTTTTTCCAGTTTTTACGCATATAAAATGTTTTCCCCACCAACCACCCGTTGTATTCCTTGATATAAAACTATGGTCTGCGCAGTCACTCGCGTGAACTATATTCCAAGTGGTGACCAGCCCTGCGCATTTTACATCAAACCATATCAACACATCAATTTATGATAATCGTGTTTGTTTCGTCGATTTCGAACGATCCTGTATATTTTAGATACTTCTTGCCGTTGCGATTTTTACCGACTGAACACGTCATCATCCTTGATTTCGAAATAAACACAAACTTGAATTCATCGTTCCAGAACGCTACACGGTACCACGTACCATTTAACGCTCTGTAACGCATGATATATAGTGTTCCGTTTGCTTGCTGTACCATTTATTCAAAATACTGGTCAAGGTCTTCTAACGGTCTTTCAATCGGTTCTACGTGATCAACCGCTTTTATCCAAAGTTTTGGAAATGTTCCACGCTTGTCGATATTCATCATATCGTCGCGAACGAAAATATATGAATATGATTTCGGTTTGAGATCGTCTACGACGTCAACCGTGAAACGCGTGTCTATCCACTTGCCGTCCTTCATCTTGACTGCGTACGACGTGAATTTTTTGTGATTGGTCTTGTTTTCGCGACGCTTGACAATGATTTCGAGTTTGCGCGTTTTGATTTCGGTTGTTTGTTTCATGTTTCTACCCTTTGCGGTTTATACCGCCTGCGCAAGCGTTACCGCCTGCGCAGTTGACGGCTAGGTCGTCACCCTTATTTAATAACATTATACTCTTTAATCAGGTTCAGTTGTTTGTTGTCTAATTTTGCAAGCACAACAACGTATCTGTCGCCCTTATTGCACTCCGCGGAACCCTTGGCAGCAGCAACATCGAGTTCAAAACATGTATCAGCCCAGCTGCCGTCAAATGTGCAATCAAATGATACGGTGTAATCATCGGTTGAATTGCGTTCAATAATGATATAATATTGATCGTCAATAAATTCATCGCATTCTTGGATTGCGATCATAAGTTGTTGAAACGCGTGTTTTCTGTCGATTTCGTGTTGTGATAAATTTTGTTTCATTTTTTACTCCTTGCGCTGTACGCCTGCGCAAGCGTTACCGCTGCGCAGATGACGGTTAGGTCGTCACCCTTATTTGAATTTAATATATACGCTGTTGGTAATTATGGCATATATACCAGAACAGTGACTTGTATTTGCTTTTGTAAAATTGTTCAAGATTGCCTTCATGGACAACAATGAACTTAATTCGTCGTTCTTGACGCGCTCTTGAAAAACTATATGATATTGCGTTAAGTTGTGAAATAGTCATAATGTTACTTCCTTATTACTTAATTATTTCGTACGACAAAATATCATAAATATAACCGCTACAATGCGACAACGTGACAACATATGTATCACCTTCAGTGGTAGAATCTTCTACGCTTTCTTTCGCAACACAGCGTTCAAGATCATACATATAATTCGCAAACGACCTATCATTAGTGACTGTGACGTGCAACGAATAGTTTGACGATTTATTTCGGGTCGTTACAACATAGTCATCAATTTCAACGTATGCGCCTTCGTCTTGGATGGCGTGTTGCATTTGACAATACGCAACACCTTTGTTTTGTTCGTAGCGTGATAATTTTTTCATATTTACCCTATCGCATAGTGTCAAGCACATATGCTTTACGCGTTTAGTGCGTCACCCTTACTTGTAAGTCAATTATAACACATATGAGATGATTAACAATAAATATTACCTTAAGATAGTCTTAAGATTATCATAAGATTTACACAATTGTATATTATAATACATTTGTATGATTATATAAGGACACGCAAATAGTTGTATAGTGGTGACGTGACCGAAGGGGAACGGATACCACTGTACAACTATTATTATA